>NZ_CANPWG010000046.1 GCF_947581915.1 Candidatus Palauibacter scopulicola | reverse complement strand
GTGATACATCTAACAATACATCAACAACTTGCGAGTTTGCGGACGAGAACTAGCTAGCTTCCGGTCTTCAGCCGGTGGTTGGTCGCTTTAGGGCTCAGTGGCCCTGTTTCGTCGAGGGAAGCTCTCGCCCCGGGGATGGTTGCGCAGCGGGGTCCGCGGGCCCCGCTGCCTGCCGGCTTAGATCACCCGGAAGGTCACCCACTGGGAGACCCAGACGGCGGTGGGTTCACCCCGGTTGCTCGCGGGGCGGAACCGCATTTGCGCGGCGACTTCCATGGCGGCCTGGTCCAGCGTGTCGTTGCCGCTGCTCGTCTTGATCTCCTGGTTGACCACGGCGCCGGACAGGTCGACGTACAGCCACATCTCGACCCGGCCGCCGATGCCCGCATTCTTCAGATTCAGCGGATAGGCTCTCTCGAGTATCTGCTGGATCTCGCCAACATTCTGCATAACCGGGGGCGTGTCGTACGCGACGAAGGTCGGCCGCTCGGCCGGCGCGGCTCCCTCGTCCGGGCGGACCAGCTGGTTCCCTTCGACCTCGTGACCCGGGGCGGCATCGGCCGCGGGCGCGGGCGCATCCATTGGCGCCTCGGGCTGGGGGGTGCCCAGGACGAGGATGATGGCGAGCGCCGCCACGCCCGTAGCTCCCAGCGTTCTCGGAATGCGGAGCCGGGCCAGCGGTTCGGTCATGCGGCGCAGCCGCTGTTCCACGGCCGGCTTGCGCTCGGCGAAGGCGGCCGCGGCCAGCAGGGGCGCGGAGACACGGCCACCCACCGTGATGAGTGCGTCCGCGTAGTCGCGCGGGGACTCGCCCCGCTCCAGGACGCGGCGGTCGCAGTCGAACTCGATTGCCAACCGCAGCCGGGACACCTGCCACCACAGGAAGAGGTTCCACGGCATCAGCACGAGGGCCGCGACGGCCACGGCGAACAGACGGTGGTCGCCAGCGCGCTGGTGTTCGCGCTCGTGCAGGAAGACCAGGCGCAACAGCCGGTCGTCGAGTTCGGGGATCCACCTCGGCATCACGACGACGGGGCGTCGGATTCCGACCACGGCGGGGCCCCGGCCGTCCGCGATCAAGACCGGCGATCCGAGGACGCGACCCGGCGTCCACGTGCGCATCTCCAGCCGCAGGCGCCGGTACGCCCGCCCGAGGTGGAAGAGCATCCCCGCCACGAGCAAGGCCCAGACCCCGCCCGCGAACACGCTAAGCGCGCCGGTGCCGAACCACGCCGTGGATTCCGCCGCCCCGGGCGCGGCCGGCGCGGAGGCCACGACGACCGCTTCACTCAACTCCACGAGAGGAGCCCACGGCGACGCGCCGAGGCCCGGGAGGAGGCCGGGAGCGAGTAACGCCGCAAACGGGAGCGCCACCGAGCCGACGACCGCCGCGAACCAGCCCCAGCGCACCGGCTTCCGGAAGTGACCCAGCGCCCGCTCGGTCGCGAAGGCGGCCAGGGCGAGGAGTCCCGAAATCAGCAGGCAGTATCCGATCCAAACGATGACCATGTCGCTACTCCTTCGAACCGCTGTCCCTCGCACCCGCTTTTGTCGTGATTTCGATCACGCCATGTCCGGCCTTCTCTCCGTACGTCTCATGGGCGCGCGCACCTCTCACGATCGTGACATGATCGATGTCGAGCGTACCGAGTTCCGAGAGCCCCGTGGCATCGGAAATCACGCCATCGATGACGATCAGCGGATCGGGCATGTTCTCCGGGCGGGGTACGATCCGGACCTCCAGCAGGCGATCCCCGTCGGCATCGTCGAGGACCCCCGTGCGAACGATGTCTTCGATCTCGAGGCCCCGGTCGGTCGGGGGTGGCGTTCTGGAGGGGGCCCCTTCCCTCATGCGGCTCCATATGAAGGATGGGCGGTCATCCACCGGAGCATCGCTGCCGGCGGCGCCGTCCTTGGTCGTGATTTCGATCACGCCGTTGCTGGCCCGCTCGCCGTACAACTCGATGGCCTTCGGACCCTTGATGATCTCGACATGGTCGATATCGAGGGCCTGGAGGTCTCCCAGACTCGTGCCCTCGGATTGGATGACGCCGTCGACGATGACGAGGGGAGCGCCCTCATCGCCTACGGAAATGCTACGAGCGGGGGGAGTGTCCGCGTCGGCCGCAATCTGGAAGGTGACCCACTGGGAGACCCAGACGTCGGTCGGCTGGTCGCGGTTCATCGCGGGCTCGAAGCGCATCGTCGCGACGACGCGCGCGGCGGCGTCGTCCAGGATGTCGCTGCCGCTGCTCGTCTTGAGTTCCGAGTTCCGGACCATGCCGGACGTGTCGACGTAGAGCCACATCTCGACCCGCCCGCCGATTCCCGCTTCCTTGAGGTTCTGCGGGTAGGCTTGCACCAGCGCGTCCCCCACTTCCGTCGCGTTCTGAAGCACCGGAGGCCTGTCGAACGCGATGAAGGACGGCCGGTCGCCGCGCCCGATGGCGTCCTCGCCGGGCACCACCGGGGGCACCCAATCACTGGCTTCTGAGGGCGGAGTCACCGTCGCGGTGGGCGCTTCCGGCGCGTTCACGCCGCTCTCGGGCCCGGGGCAGCCGAGGACGAAGAGGACCGCGACCATGGCCAGCCCCGAGGCGCCCAGCGTTCGGAGCAGACGCATGTTGGCGGGCGGCTCGGTCATGCGGCGCAGGCGCCGTTCCACGGCCGGCTTCCGTTCGGCGAAGGCGGCCGCGGCGAGCAGCGGCCCGGAGACGCGGCTCCCGACAGTGATGAGGGCGTCCGCGTAGTCACGCCGCGATTCCCCCCGACCGAGCACGCGGCGGTCGCAGTCGAACTCGATCGCGAGCCGCAGCCGGGACAGCTGCCACCACACGACCGGGTTCCAGGGCATCAGGACGAGCGCGGTGACCGCCGCCGCGAAGAGCCGATGGTCGCCGGCGCGCTGGTGCTCGCGCTCATGGAGGAAGACGAGGCGGAGCAGCCGGTCGTCGAGTTCGGGGATCCACTTCGGCATGACGACGACCGAGCGCCGGATCCCGACGACGGCCGGCCCCCGTTCGTCGGAAATCATGACCGCGGATCCCGCCACGCGGCCCGGCTTCCACGTCCGCATCTCCGCCCGCAGCCGGCCGTAGATGCGCCCGAGATAGCCGATCATGGCGGCGGCCAGGAGCAGCCAGCCCCACCCCAGCACCGTGCCGACCGCCGCCGCGTCGAAAGCTCCACCGGCCGACGCGGCCGTTGCGGGCACTTCCGGCGTCGCGGTTGCGACCGTCAGGCCGCTCAACCCGACCGCCGGGGCGGCGGATGACACCCCGAAACCGGGAAGGAGTCCGGGCGCGAAGAAGGCAACCACGGGCACCGTCACGGACCCGGCGATCGCACCGAACCACGCCCAGCGCACGGGCTTCCGGAAGTGCCCGAGCGCCCGCTCCGAGGCGAGGGCCGCCAGGGCGAGGAGTCCCGAAATCAACAGGCAGTATCCGATCCAGGCGATGACCATGTCCCTACTCCTTCGAGCTGAGGCGTTCGTCGACGAGACCGCGCAGGTTCTCGAGGTCCTCCTTCGAGAGCGCCCGGTCCGAGACGAGGTGCGTGAGCAGCAGTTCGGGCGACCCCTGGAACATCTTCTGAACCAGCCGGCGCACCGCGCTCGCGCCGGCGCAGTCGCGCCCCACGAGCGTGTGATAGCGGTAGGCTTTCCCCTCCTGGGTGTGCCCCACGTACCCCTTCTCCTCCAGCGTCCGGAGGATCGTGAGCACGGTGGTGTAGGCCAACTCGTCGCCGAGGCCTTCCTGCACCTCCGCGACGGTCGAGGCCCCTCTCTCCCACAGCACCGCCATGAGGTCGAGTTCCCGCGTGGTGAACTTGATCTCCACGAGTCTCGTCCTTTCCCTCCCGAACCATCAGCGTCACCTGCCCCGGCCGGCCGCCATCGAGACGCCGGCGGACCGGGCGGGGCGTCGTTCCCGATTCAGCGTAAACGCGCCGGGACGCCGCTGTCAACTAGGTACGTAGTAGCAACGCGCGAGGGACGCCGATTCGGACGCGGGCGGG
Organism: Candidatus Palauibacter scopulicola; assembly: GCF_947581915.1. Classification (NCBI taxonomy): domain Bacteria; kingdom Pseudomonadati; phylum Gemmatimonadota; class Gemmatimonadia; order Candidatus Palauibacterales; family Candidatus Palauibacteraceae; genus Candidatus Palauibacter; species Candidatus Palauibacter scopulicola. The sequence continues at coordinate 97,658 of NZ_CANPWG010000046.1, read as the reverse complement.
AAGGTCCGGGGACGGGCGGCGGGAGGCCGGCGAGTACGCCGTGCGGCAAGCCGTCGTTACGCGCGCAGCCAGTTGTGTGCGAAGCGCACGAACCAGGAGGCGCCGGCCGACCGCAGGAAGCTGCAGGCCTCGCGTTGATCGCCGGGTCCGTTCGCCGGGGAATAGGTGCCGGCCAACACTCTCAGCTTCTCGGCGCTCAGCCGGTCGATTTCGGCGGTATGGTCTGCAGCATCGATGAGATTCGCGACGGTTTCCCGGCGGTCGCGAGTCCCCATCGCCGCGGCACGAAACCAGGTCACCAGGTAGAGGTCGTTCTCCCCGACGCCGTTGGAACCATCCCCCAAGAGCTCGAGGCAGGCCTCCACCTCCCGCTGATCGTCATCGGTCATGGCCAGAAGGCCGGAGAGTGCCCATGCCTGCGCCCCGAACGGATGCCGACCCGCGTGCCCGGGACGCCGGAGTAACGGCTCCATGTAGTCCCGGCACCGAGCGTAGTCCCCCTTGAAGAAGAAGCACTGCGCCTGATTCAGCAGGGCGTAGGCCCGGGCTTCGGGTGGAGTCTCAAGCGCCTCGTCCATTTCGCGGCTGCGGCCGAGTTCATCGAGCGCCCGCTCGAAGTTGCCGAGTTCGAGCAGGACGGCGCCCAGGTTGTTGAGGTTCGCGGACTCGTGCCGGTTCTCATTCAAGGTCTCGGAGGTGTCTTCGAGCAACTGGAGGGCGTCGTGAAGCCGTGCCCCTCGCATGGCCACCCAGAACTCCGCGGCGGTGGCGGCCCTGAGGCCCTCGTAGCCGAGCCGACCGAGCCCGTGACGGTAGGTCTCGAGCACCCCGCGAGCCTCCGCGAGACCGCCTCGACCTCCAACCCTCTGGAAGAGGAGCCGAAATGCGTCGCACCACACACCCCCGTAGGCGGCGTCCTCGCGGACGATCCCGCGAAGATGCGCGCGGATCCTCTCGAAACCGGGGTGCCCGTCGAGCAGGGACTCGGACTCCGTCGCCTCGAGCACGGCCATCTGCACGGTCAGCGCGCGAAGGAGCGCCGGGTCCGTCGCCTGGCTGCGAGCTTCCACCAGATTCTGTCGGTGCAACTCCACCGTGAGGCGATCGCCCGTCGCCACGTCCGCCCGCGCCAACGCAAGCTGGACACGGCTCAGATCGTTCCCGGTGTCGGCGACCGCGGCGATCTGGTGCAGCACGCTAGTGGCCCGCCGAAACCGTCCCCGCTGAAACTCGGCCTCCGAGAGGAGGAACCCGGAGCGCAGGCGATCGGTTCCGGCTGCGGCATGCTCGAACGCCAACGCGGCGGCCTGACCCGCGACCGGCGATCGCCCTTCCCTCAAGGCCTTCTTAGCCACCTCGCAGGCCAGGCCGAAAGCGCGAGAGGACTCTCCGGCCGCGGCGAACTCGGAGGCGGCCGCCGCACGCGCGGCGAGACCTGCGGCCTCAAGGGTTAGAGCCGCATCCAGGTGAACCTCCGTTCTCTCGTCCGACGGCAGATTCCACGCGAGCACGGCGCCGGCCAGGGGGCGGCTCACGGTCCACTGGCCGGTCTCGGAGTGTAACCAGCCCTTTTCCCGGAGCCCTTCAAGGGCATCCTGACTCGAATGTCCAGTCACGATCGATTCGGCGTGCGCGCGCGCAGGGTGCGTGAGCAACGCGAGCGTCGTCGCCAGCCGCTCCTCCGGGAGCGAGAGGGACTCCAGTTGACCGCCGACGAGCGACCGAACTTCGGCAGACCGCTCGTAGGCCAATCGCCCGCCCGATTCCCGGTCGCCGGCGGTCGCGGGGCTGAAGCCGTGACGCATCCACGCCCTGAGGATGGCCCGGGCGAGAGCCGGGTTCCCTCCGGAGAGCCTCGCGCTCTCGACCGCCTGGGGACGACTCCAGCCCCTCTCGCTGGCTTGAATCGACGCCGCACACGCCTCGGTGGTGAGGGGATCGAAGGGGATCGTAAAGTCGACCAGACGCGCGGCTTCCGCCTGTCGAGCCACCGCCGGATTTGAGAAGCCAACCACCATGGCGCCCGCGAAGTCCGCGCTCCGCGTCACCTCATCGACGGCGGCCCAATCCTGAACGTCGGCTCTGATGACGATGAGCCGGTTCTTTCCGGAGTGTCGGCCCAGCTCCGAGGCCAGATTCTCTCGCGTCTCCGCAAGATCCGGCGGAAGCCACTGCACCAACCCTCCCCCTCCGCGGACGAATCGGGCGAAGTGCCGCACCACATCTTCCCGCCCAAGACCGCGCTCGCCGGCCAGGACCAACCGTACGGGCGCGGCGCGGGACGAACGGAGAGCGAGGCTAAGCTGGCGGAACTCGCCCCCTCGATCCGACATGTGCGGCTCCTGGCGCTCGCGGACTACGGGCGGGGCGGCATCGAGCTGACTCCTGGCCCACGCCGCCGTTTCCGTGAGCGTGTCGGCGCTGGCGACCCAGCCGCATTTCTCGAGTGCCCGGTAGTAGGCGAGCGCGGAGGCGTAGTCGCCTTTCATGCATAGCGCACGCATGAGGGTGCTGTGCGCGTGTTCGTCAAACTCGTTCTGTCTCACGAGCCGGAGCGCGGCCAGACACGCCTGGTCCCAATCGCCTCTCTCTTCGGCCGCTTGTTGCACGTTCTTGAGCGCCATCGCGACGAGGACGCGACAGCGCTCCCGTTCGGCGTCCAGCCAGCGCTCGAACTCGTCGGCTCCCATGTTGAGCAGGCCGGGGGCGAAATCGCCCCGGTACAGATCGATGACGGTCTCATGGTCCCTGGCCTGGAACGCTCGTTCGAAGGCATCGAGTTCGTAGCTGACCCGCTGCGGCACGAGACGGACCGTGCTGATGTCCACGGCGATCACCGGGCCGATCGACGACCGGATGTCGTAGAGCGCCTGGCTGAGCGAGTGTCGCGCCTTCCGGTCGCGACTGTCCCAGAGCAGGTCAGCGAGCTTCTCCCGCATGTGAACGATGCCGGGGTGCGCCACGAGATAGAGCAGGAGCCCCATGTGTTTCCGTGACCGCAGCGTAATCCTCGCCCCTCGTGCATCCGAGGCCGTGACCTCGCCGAAGCAGCGCAGCGTAAGCATGTTCCTCCTTCCCGTGGTGATGGACCTGGCGCCGGTGGTTCCGTCGCCCGAAAACGATCCTACGGGGAGGTATGTAGTCGGTATCAACACGTTGTACCAAAAGAAGATAAAGACGGGCGGGCGGGCTCTTCGAGGTACCTTCGTCCCCCCCCAAATGAGGGGAATGGGCAACCGTTACCGGAGTGTGCCGAGCGCTTTCAGGATGGCTTCCTCGATCTCGTCCAGCAGGTCGGGCCAGCCGAGCGTGGCGGTCTTCGTCACGGTGATGAAATTCTCGACGATGAGCAGGGCGCGGACGCCATCCACCTCGAACAGGCGCGCCGCCAGCGGGTCCTCGGCGGCGGACTCGGGATCGAAATAGCTGCGGCTCCCCTCACCGGGAAGATCGCGATCGAGCACGAACTTCGCCGCGTGCGGGTTCGGGGTTCCCTCAACCGTGATCTGGATGTCGGAGTCTGTCATCGGGTTCGGAGTCGGAGGCCGTGGAACGATCCGTTTGAGTATCGGCGGTCTGGGGTTGCTCGCAAGGCCTCCTTGCCGGGACCTCCGCCCGCGGGCACGATGCGAGCGCGGACCCTCCGACCTGGATGATCCATGATCGATCGCAGGCAACCCGGACTCGGCGCCGTCCTTTCGGTGGCGGCCCTTGCGGCCCTGGCGACCCTCGCGGGGGCTGCGGCTGCGGCGGGGCAAGCGGACCCCGCGGGCCGGGCGCCGGACCGCGTCCTCGCCTACCCGGCTCCGGTGGGAGAGGAACGGTTGGACGTGGACCGGGGGGCCATGGGGGCCTGGCACCGCATCCAGAAGCTCGCTACGACCGCCAGCCTGCTCCACGTCACCGCCCATCCGGATGACGAACATGCCGGCATGCTCACGCTGGCCAGCCGGGGGTGGGGTGCCCGGACGGCCCTCCTCAGCCTCAACCGCGGCGAAGCCGGGGCGAACGCGATCGGCCCGGAACTCTTCGACGCCCTCGGGCTGATCCGGACGCGCGAACTCGTCCTCTCCGGCCGCTACTACGGTCTGGACGACCTCTACTTCACGACGGCGGTCGACTACGGGTACTCGAAGTCCGTGGAGGAGGCCTTCCGCAGTTGGGACCGCGAGGCGGTGCTCGAGGACATGGTCCGTATCATCCGCCTCAACCGGCCGCTTGTCGTCGTGAGCCGGTTCCACGGGTCGGCGCGCGACGGGCACGGCCACCACCACGCGGCGGGGCTGCTGACGCCGGAAGCCGTGGCCGCGGCCGCGGACCCTGCGCGCTTCCCGCGCCAGATCTCCGAAGAGGGACTCCGGCCGTGGCGGGTCCTCCGCACGTTCCGCGGAGGGGTTCGCGTCGACGAACCGTACGATGTGGCGGTGAACGCGACCGGGATGAGCCCGTGGCTCGGCGACACGTACCAGCGCTGGGCCAGCCGGGGGCTCGGCCTGCAGCGTTCCCAGACGGCGGGGCGCGTGCGAACGGGCGGCGGCCGCTATTTCTACGAACGCCTCGACGGAATCGGTGACGGGACGGGGGCCGGGGCGAGGGCGGCGACGGGAATCGCCGGTTCGTTCTTCGCGGGACTCGACACGACGCTGAGGGGGCTCCCCACCCTCCTGGGCGAGGCGTCCTCTCCCGAGGCGGACTCGCTGCTCGCCGATCTGGACCGCCTTGTCGGCGCCGTGGGAGAGGCGTTCGACTTCCGCGACCCGCGGCGCGCCGTCGCCGACCTGGCCCGCGGGCTGGGATGGGTGCGGGCGGCGGTCGCGGCGCTGCCGGACGCTCCGGAGACGCGGTTTCACCTCTCGCTGAAGGAACGACAGTTCGAGGAAGCCGTGCTGGCGGCGAGCGGGACCACGGTGTCCGCGGAGCTTGCGGGCGGAGCGGCGGGCGGCGGCGAGGCCGTGCTGGCGCCGGGTCAAACGGCCGCGGTCCACGTCAGGGTCGAGGCGCCGGAGTCCGCGGAGGGCGACGGGGCCACGGCGTGGATCGCGAGCCGCGGCGGCGAGATCGTGGTGCCGCCGAGCCGGATCGCACCTCGACCGGACGGCTCGACCGAGGCGACCGAGGTCGAGGTTCCGGCCACCCCCGCCGCACCGTACTTCGGACGCGGGAACGTGTCGGAGAACCACTACCAGGTCTCGAACTCGGCGGACCTGCACCTCCCGTGGCGGCGGCCGGCGCTGGCGGCGGGGGTCGAACTCGCCATCGGGGGGCACGCCATCGTGCGCACGGTTCCGGTGACGGCCTCCGTCGCGCGCCTGCCGTACGGCTCCGTGACGCGGAGGGTGGAGGTGCTGCCGGCCCTTTCCGTCTCCCTGGCGCCGGGCGTGGGGATCGTGCCCGTCGGCGGCGACGACGATGACGCGGGCGGCGACGGCGGGTCGCCGGGGGAGCCGGCCTTGGCACCGATGGAGGTGCGCGCGCGGGTGGTGGCGAACGCGGCGCCCCTCTCCGCCGCCGTTCGGCTCGAACTGCCGCAGGGGTGGGCGACGGTCCCGGGCACTCCGGGCATCGTGGAGCACGACTTCCGGACTCCGGGCGAGATCCTCGACGCGGCGTTCGTCATCGCGCCTCCGGCCGGATGGCGCGGCGAAGCGGAGGTCGCGGCCGTGGCCCGCGCGAGGGGCGTGGACCATCGCCGGGGATACCGGACCATCGAGCACCGGGACCTGCCGCTCGCACGGCTGTGGCGCCCCGCCCGCATGCCGGTCCGGTCCGTTCCCGTCGCCGATCTGGACGGCGTGCGGGTCGGCTACGTGATGGGGGTCGGCGACGAAGTGCCGGCCGGGATCGAGGCGCTCGGCGCCACGGTCGAACTACTGGACGAAGCCGCCCTCGCGCAACTGGATGCGGCCGGCGGCGCGGACCCCGGCGACGAGGCGGCCTTCCACGCGATCGTCGTGGGCACCCGCGCCTACGCCGTGCGCGAAGACCTCGTCGAACACAACCGGCGTCTCCTGGAGTACGCCCGCCGGGGCGGGCACCTCGTCGTCCTCTACCAGACGCAGGAGTACGTGCCCTCGGAGATGGCGCCGTATCCGGCTTCCCTGCCGCGCGGAGCGGAGGAAGTGTCGGAGGAGGATGCGCCCGTCCGCCTGTTGCGGCCCGACCACCCGTTCATGGCCGCGCCCAACCGCCTCTCCGAAGCCGATTTCGACGGGTGGATCGAGCAGCGCGGCTCCAAGTTCTTCACCGAGTGGGATGCGGCGTACACGCCGCTCGTGGAGACGCACGACACGGGCCAGGCGCCGCAGGAGGGCGTCTGGCTCACCGCTCCGGTGGGCGAGGGGCGCTACACCTACCTCGCGCTCGCCCTCCACCGGCAACTGCCGTACGGCGTGCCGGGCGCCTACCGTATCCTCTCCAACGTCATTTCATGGCGCTGACCACGCTCGACTGGGTCGTCGTCTGCGTCTACGGCGCGATCGTTCTCGCCATCGGGTTCGGGTTCGCGCGGCGGGCGGGCGGCAGCGTCGAGGATTACTTCATCGCGGGCCGCTCGCTCCCCTGGTGGCTCGCGGGCACGTCCATCGCGGCCACGTGGTTCGCGACGGACGCCCCGCTCGCGACGGCCGCCCTCGTGCGCCGGCAGGGGGTGTACGGCAACTGGCTGTGGTGGTACGAGGCGGCGGGGATCCTCATGCTGACCTTCTTCTACGCGCGTCTGTGGCGGCGGGCGGGCGTGCTCACGGACGCCGAGGTCATCGAGATCCGCTACGGCGGCGCGCCGGCCCGGGCGCTGCGGGGCTTCTCCGCCGTCTACCAGGGCCTGCTCAAGAACGCCGTCGTCATGGGCTGGGTGATGCTGGCGATGGTGAAGTTCAGCCGCGTGCTCCTCGGCTGGGACCCCGCCGTGACGCTGACCGTGTGCGTCGGACTCGCGCTCGGCTACACGGTCGCGTCGGGCCTCTGGGGCGTCGTCGTGACGGACCTCCTCCAGTTCGTCGCCGGCATGCTGGGGGCGATCACGCTGGCGGGGATCGTGCTCACGCGCTTCGGCGGTCCGGCGGCGATGGCCGACGCGGTGCGAGCCGTGCCGGAGGCCCCGCCCGGCGCCCTCGATCTCGTGCCGTCCGCCGGGACCGCCTCTTCGCTCGAGATCGTCTCCTTCCTGTGCCTCATCGGCATCCTGTGGCTGAGGAGCGGACAGGGCGACGGCTACGTGGCCCAGCGCCTGTTCGCGACGCGCGACGAGCGGCAGGCCGTGAAGGCGTCGCTGTGGTTCGCCTTCGCGGGAACCGTGCTCCTCACCTGGCCCTGGATCGTGGTGGGACTCGGGTCGCTCCTCGTCTTCCCGCCGGCGGCCATGGACCCGGCGCTCGCCGCCGACCCCGAACTCGCCTATCCGATGATGATCCGGGAACTCATGCCGGCCGGGCTCAGGGGGCTGATGGTCGCCACCTTCCTGGCCGCGTTCATGAGCACGATGGACACGCACCTGTGCTGGGGGGCGTCGTACATGGTGAACGACGTCTATCGCCGATTTCTGAGGAAGGATCGCTCCGAGCGGCACTACGTCGCGGCGTCGCGGATCATGGTCGTGCTGCTCGCGGTGGTCGCCGCGGGCGTGGCCTGGCAGATGGATTCGATCCAGCGGGGGTGGATCTACATCATCGAACTCACGGCAGGGGTCGCGCTCGTCTGGCTCCTGCGCTGGTACTGGTGGCGGGTGAATGCGTGGGCTGAGATCGCGGCCATGGCCGGCTCGGTGCTCCTCGCCAACGGGCGCGTACTGGTGGGCGCGCTCGAACCCGTGCTGCCCGCCGCGGCGGTCCGGGCCGCGGACGGCTTCTACGCGCCGGAGATGGACCTCATCCGGGCGGTCGTCATCCTCGTCGCCTGCACCGCGCTCTGGCTCGCCGTCGTGCTCGTCACGCGGCCCGAGCCGGACGAAGTGCTGGACCGCTTCTACCGGCGGGTACACCCCGGCGGCTGGTGGCGCCGCGTGGCGGAACGCACCGGCGTCCGCTCGTCCGACCCGCCCGCGAGCCGCATGTGGCCGGGCTTTCTCCTCGGCGCGCTGTTCGTCTACGCGAGCCTGCTCGGCATCGGATACGTGCTCACGGGCCGGGCCGGCGTGGGCGCGCTGCTGATCGTCGTGTCGCTCGCGGCGGGGGCCGTCACGGTGCGCATCGCGCACGCGGACACCTCCCCCGGCCCGCCGTCGCGCACCTCGCCATGAACGACCCGCTCAGGATCGTCCTCGTTGGGGCCGGCAGCCGCGAGTTCGGCCCGGCCTCGATCCGTGACGTCCTCCTCAGCGATCCCCTGTGCGACCGGGAATTGAGCCTGGTGCTCGTCGACATCGACCCATCGGAACTGCCCCGCACGCGCGCGTACGCGGAGGCCGTGGCGGAGCGGCTGGGCCGGCGCGTCGCCGTGTCCGCGACGACCGATCTCGAAGCCGCCCTCCCCGGCGCCAGCGCGGTGGTCCTCGCCATTGAAATCAACCGCTACTTCTACTGGGCGCAGGACTTCCACGTCCCGCGCGCGTTCGGCTCCTCCCAGATCTACGGAGAGAACGGCGGGCCGGGCGGCCTCTTCCACGCCCTGCGAAACATGGGTCCGGCCGTCGACCTGGCGCGGGCGATGGAGGTCCACTGCCCCGAGGCGTGGCTCGTCAACTACACGAACCCGCTCACGAAGCTGTGCGAAGCCCAAAGCCGGCTCTCGTCCGTGCGCGTCGTCGGCCTCTGCCACGGCGTCTTCCACGGGATCGAGCAGATGGCGCGCCTCCTGGAACTGCCGGTGGAACGCCTCGACGCCCGGGCGAGCGGGCTCAACCACTTCAGCTGGTTCGAGTCCGTGCGGGACCGCGAGACGGGCGAGGACCTCTACCCGAGACTGCGGTGCCGCGAGCGGGAGGCGCACTGGCTCCACGACTGGGACGAGATCGCGCTCAGCCGGATCCTGTTCCGGGTCTTCGGCCGGTACCCCAGCCCCGGGGCGAACCACATCGGCGAGTACCTGGGCTGGGCGCGGGAATTCCTCGGCAGCAGCCTCCTCCAGTTCTTCTACGACCCCGTGCACGGCGCTCCGTGGGAGACGGGAGAGACCCCCACCTGGCTCTACAACCTCGGCGAGAACCCGACCGACGTGCCGGCGTTCCCCGAGGCCCCTCTCCCCCGGGTGCGGGACGACGGGCCAGACCTCGGAGGGGAGGACGAAGATCTCGCTCCGTCCGGCGAACTTGCGGTCCCCCTGCTCGAAGGCGTGCTGTGCGGTGTGGACGCGTATCTCGATGCGGTGAACGTCCGGAACGAGGGTTACGTGCCGGGCCTGCCGGATGGCGCCGTCGTGGAAGTCCCCGCCCGCGCCGATGGGAACGGCCTCCATCCCGCCGCCATGGAGCCGCTACCCGAGGGCATCCTCGCACTGCTCCGTATTCAGACGTCGATCAACCGCCTCCTCGTCGACGCCTTCGCCGAGGGTTCTCGCGGGACGCTGCTGCAGGCGCTCCTGCTCGACCCCACGACGGATTCCTACCGCGCCGCGGTCCACACCATCAACGAGATGTTCCGCCTCCAGGGAGAGGTGCTGCCCGAGATGGAGTGGTGACGCCCGGGTTGGCCGTATCTGTTGTAGCAGTTCGGACGCGCGTCCACCGCACTTCTTATGCCCCCTCTGATCTGACCTTACGACCAGTCAATTCATCCCGGTCATGTTCGTAGACGGGGGCCAATCGGACGATAGCGCGCAAGGCGTACCAACTGCCGGCCAACGCCCCTGCCAATGGGACCAGCGAGAGAGTGACGATTCCCGCCGGGGTGAGGATTACCGGCAGCCAGCCCTCGAACAACATCGACAACCATACCACGCCTACTGAGGCAGCCAAGAGGATAGAGAACATGGATCGGGCTTTCTGACCCGAGAACCGGTACTGGAGCGCTACTCCCAGCAGGGACACCAGCACCGCGGCTATACCCGCGCTCACCGCGACGATGAACGCTCCGGCAAAAGCCATCACTCCGAAGAGTGGGAGCAGGGTCGCCAGGTGGATGACCAGTGGCATCGCCAGAGTGGCGGCGGCCACCAAGCGGCTCGCGGCGTGTTCCCGGCCCGTGACAGGCAGGGAGGCGAGGAAGCGCAGGGAACCATCGATCTTTTCGCCGGTCACGTTCAGAGCCGCCGTGACGGGCAGCAACACCAGCAACCCGGCGAGCACTCCGACCGTGAGATCCGGATTCAGAGCACCCGAAAACACCAGCGGAAGCACCACGACCACACCCGTCGCCAATCCCACCTTCCACATCGGCTTCACGGTCCGGTACATGTGAAGGCGAGAGAGTCTAAGGACGACACTACGCCTCATCGCCCCGCCGCTCCCAGCAGCATCCGCTTCGCCGTCTCGCGAATGCCGGCGTCGCTCGACACCAGCGGGCCTTCCCCCGAGGGACTCAGGGCCTTCCCCTCCCGCAAGACGAGAAGGCGGGTGAACGGGATCTCGTCCAGGTCCTCGAGTATGTGCGTTGCCAGAACGATCGCGACATCAGGGAATTGCCTTGTGTAGGACCGAATGAGCTGGAGCGCGTCGTGCCGGGCCACCGGGTCGAGGCCGGCCGTGGGCTCGTCAAACAGGAGGAGTTTGGCTCCCTGGGCCAGGGCCGTGCATAAGGAGACCTTCAAGCTCTGTCCGCGAGAGAGCTCCCGGAGGCGATCGGCCAAGTGCAGGTCCAGCGCGTCGGCCATTTCCCGGGCCTTTGCCATGTCCCAGCCGGAGTAGAAGTGGGAGAGGAAATCGAAGTGCTCGCCCACTCTCATCCATCGGAGCCCCAGGAGCTCGGTGGGAACGATCGCCACCTGCTCTCGGATCGTCGGGTCCACCCCGGCCCGTTCCCGTCCCAATATCCGGACCCTGCCCGCCGAGATGACGCGGTGGCCGGACAGGATGCCAAGGAGCGTCGTCTTCCCCGCGCCGTTCGGTCCGACAAGCGCCACAGCGGCGCCGGGGCGGATCTGCAGACTGAGTGGCCCGAGCCGGAACTTCGGATAGCGAAACTCGACCCCCCGGAGGTCGACGACGCAACGGTCGTCCCCGGTTTCCGCTCTACGTGCTTCGATCATCGAAGCATCTCCCTCGATGCGCCGCAGCCAGGGCGCCGGGTTGTCGGGGGTGGACGTGTTCTACCAATTGTAGGCTGTCCATGCGCCGCAGTCGGTGGCCGGGCAGGCGAGTCGGACCCGGAACGGCGAGTCGTCGGAGCGGGGGGCCCGGTGCTGCTCGACGCAGCGCACCATGCGGGCCTCGCACCGGGGGCAGTCCGGTTCGCCGCCGGGACCGGCGTGCTTGCGGTCGCGCCGTTCGAGCGCCTGGCCTGCCTCGAAGTCGAGAAGCGGCCCCTGCTGCGGGGCGGAGGGCGACGGATCATCCATGGCGAAACAGGATATTTTGGCCGAGCCCGGATCGGCCAGCCCGGCTGCGGCGGGATCGGCCAGCTCGACCGCGACGGTAGCGGAGTCGGCGCTGCCGCTCGACGACCGCATCGACGAGTTGCGCGGCCAGTTTCCAATCCTCTCCCGCAAGACCTACCTGAACTCCAACTCCCTCGGCGCGCTCTCCCTCCGCTCCGTGCAGGAGCGCCGGCGCTTCGAGGATCTGTGGCACGAGATGGGCGCGGCCGCCTGGTATGAGATCTGGGTCGCCAAGCTCGAGGAGGTCCGGGCTCAATTCGGGCGGACGATCGAAGCCGAGGCCGACACCATCGCGCTGATGTCGAGCGTCTCGGCCGCGGTCTCCGTCGTGTGGGGCGCCATCGCGGCCAGCGTGCGGAGCACGGGCCGCAACAAGGTCGTACTCACGGAACTCGACTTCCCGACGGTCGGCCACCACTTCCTGTCGCAGCGGGCGAACGGTCTCGAAGTGGAGATCGTGCCGAGCCCCGACGGGATTCACGTCCCGCTCGAATCGATCCGCGCCGCCGTGGACGAGCGCACCGCGCTGCTCGCGACGTCCCACGTCTTCTTCACGAGCGGCAACACGCAGGACGCGGCCGAACTCACGCGGATCGCCCACGACGCCGGGGCGTTCATGCTGCTGGACGCGTATCAATCAAATGGACAGCTCGCGATCGACGCGGGAGCGCTGGGAGTGGACTTCCTCGTCGGCGGTGCGCTCAAGTGGCTGTGCGGCGGTCCGGGGATGGCATATCTCCATGTGAACCCAGGGGTTTCTATCGATCCGGTGACGCTTTCCTGGTTCGGTGTTCAAAACCAGTTCCTTTTCGACATCCGCGATGCGACGCCCCGGGCGGACGCCAGGCGCTTCGAGCTGGGGACTCCCGCCGCCGGCGTCGCGTACACGGCCGCGGGAGGCCTGTCGATCGTTCTCGAGTACGGGATTCCGACCATTCAGAAGCGTAACCGGCTCCTGGCGAACGACTTGCGGGAGAGGTTGTCGGATCTCGGCTACAGGCTCCACCAGGCGTCGGATCCGGCGGCGCGATCCGCCCTCGTCCTCGTTGATTACGACGGAGACGCGGCCGCCGCTGTGCGTCACCTGGCCGCGCGCGACGTGGTTGTCGACCATCGCGGTCCCCTGGTTCGATTCTCCCCCCATTTCTACAACACGCTCGAGGACAACGAACGCGCCGTCGCGGCGCTGGCCGAGACTTGAAGGTAAAGCGAGACGGTAAAGGAGTGCGACCGCGAGCGGTCACGCATGGGCCGCGACGGTCAAGCATGGGCCCGTAGCTGAGAAGGAGGAAACCGATGGAAGACCTCACGCGGGCAGTGGAAGTGTTCGTGTCGATCAACCTCATCGTCCTGGGGGTCTCGTACCTCCTCCGGCCGGATGCCTGGAAGGCGTTCCTCGAACACCTGCAGTCGAAGGGCACGGCCGGCAGCCTGACGGTCGCGTTCCTCGCCATGGGGATCGGATCCTTCATCGTCGCCTTCCACAACGTGTGGGGCGGCGTGCCGACGATCCTCACCGTCTATGGCTGGCTGGCGCTGGCGAAGGGCGCGTGCTACGCCCTGCTGCCCGGGGTCGCTCTGAAGGGGATGGAGACGGGACTCCGGATGGGCGCCGGTCTCTGGCGGGCTGGCGGCGTGCTGGTCGCGGCGATCGGGGTCGTCGTCCTGCAACACGCCCTGCAGGCGTAGGAAACGCCCCGCAGGGCACGAAACGCCCCACAAGGCACGGAACGCTCTGCAGGGATGAGCTCGGGCGGTCAGGCCAAGGTGGCCTGGGCGGACATCGCGAGGGCGCCCGTCTCGTCGAGCGCCCTGAGATCCGCCCGGTCCCCTTCCCGTCTTCCCTGAAGGGCGATCGTCCGGTCGACGAACATCGGCCGGCGGGCCCGGAAGCTCAGCGTCCGCAGCGGCCGCCCGGAGCGCCGGACCGCGAGATCGGCGAGGAGCAGCGCCGTGAGCGGGCCGTGCACGACGAGATCGGGATACATCTCGACATCGCGCGCGTAGGTCCGGTCGTAGTGGATGCGGTGCGCGTTGAAGGTGAGCGCCGAGAACCGGAACAGCATGGCGGCGTTCGGCGTCACGGACTCCGACCACTCCATCTCTTCGTTCGCGGCGGGAACGTCGGGCAGCACCAGCGGCTCGGCGGGCCGCTCGAGGAAGACCAGGTCCTGTTCCTCGACGATCTCCCCGTCGTGGCCCAAGATCCGGTGCTCGACCGTGACCAGCACGAGCGGGCCGCTGCGGCCGGCCTTGGGCGTGACCGATAGGACCGTCGATCGACGGCGGAGCCCGTCTCCCACCCGGACGGTCCCCTCGAACTTCAGGCGGCCGCCGGCCCACATGCGGCGGGAGAGGGGCAGCGCCGGCAGGAAGTCGCCGCGTTTCTGATGGCCGTCGACGTCGAGCTGGCTGCCCGGCGCCAGTTCCCGGCAGTACATCCAGTGGAACAGGGGCGGGAGGGGATCTCCCCGGCTCAGTGCCGACGGGTCCCGGTCCAGCGTGGCGAGCATGGCGCTCGCGAGCGCCGGGGACGCCCGGTCCAGGACCTCCTCGGTGCGTCCGACGCCGTGCGCCTCGCCCGCCATCGACGGTCCGCCCTCCGTCGCCGGTCCACTCTCCATCGACGGTCCGCCCTCCATCGCCGACCCTCCCGTCCTAGAACGACTTCGGGAGACCCAGGACATGGGTCGCCACATGCGACAGGATCAGGTTCGTGGAGATCGGCGCGATCTGGTACAGGCGGGTCTCGCGGAACTTGCGCTCGATGTCGTACTCGGTGGAGAAGGCGAAGCCCCCGTACGTCTGCATGCACATGTCGGCCGCGGCCCACGAGGCGTCCGCCGCGAGGTACTTGGCCATGTTCGCCTCGGCGCCGCAGGGCGCGCCGTCGTCGAACAGCGACGCCGCCCGCTCGACCATGAGCGCCGCCGCCTCCGTCTTCATGTGGGCTTCGGCGATCGGGAACTGGATGCCCTGGTTCTGCCCGATGGGGCGCCCGAACACCTCGCGCTCCTTCGCGTATTCCGCGGCACGCTCCACGAAGAACCGCGCGTCCCCGACGCACTCGGCCGCGATGAGCACGCGCTCGGCGTTCAGGCCATCGAGGATGTAGCGGAACCCCTTCCCCTCCTCGCCGATGAGGTTCGCCGCCGGCACACGCAGTCCGTCGAAGAACACCTCGGTGGTGGAGTGGTTGATCATCGTCTCGATGGGCCGGATCGTGACGGACTCCCCGACTTCGTCCCGCAGGTCGACCAGGAAGACGGACATCCCCGCCGTGGGCTTCGCGCTCTCCTCGCGGGGCGTCGTGCGCGCGAGCAGGAGCATGAGGTCGGAGTGTTCGGAGCGGGAGATCCACGTCTTCTGCCCGTGGATGACGTAGGCGTCGCCGTCACGCTCGGCGGTCGTCGCGATCCGGGTCGTGTCCGTGCCGCAGGTCGGCTCGCTCACCCCGAAGGCCTGCAGGCGCAACTCTCCCGCCGCGATCCGGGGCAGGTAGCGCCGCTTCTGCGCCTCGCTCCCGTGCCGGAGCAGGGTGCCCATGATGTACATCTGGGCGTGGCAGGCGGCCCCGTTGCACCCGGTGCGCTGGATCATCTCGAGGATGACGCACGCCGCCTTGAGGTCGAGTCCGGCGCCTCCGTATTCCTCGGGGATGAGCGCCGCGAGGTATCCCGCCTCGGTCAGCGCCTCGATGAACG
Organism: Candidatus Palauibacter scopulicola; assembly: GCF_947581915.1. Lineage (NCBI taxonomy): Bacteria > Pseudomonadati > Gemmatimonadota > Gemmatimonadia > Candidatus Palauibacterales > Candidatus Palauibacteraceae > Candidatus Palauibacter > Candidatus Palauibacter scopulicola. The sequence continues at coordinate 82,491 of NZ_CANPWG010000046.1, read as the reverse complement.
CGGTCGGGTAGGCGCTCTCGCGGTCCCGGTCCCGCCAGTACTCGCCCGGAAAGCGCTCGCACAGGCCGCGAACGCCCTCGCGGATCGCCTCGTAGCCGTCTTCGGAACTCGTGAACACGCGGGCCGGTTTCCCTCCGGGTTTCGTCGATCGAGGGGATGGGACGGAGGGTACGGGTTGTCGGCGGTCGCCGCGATGGCTCCGGGCGGAGCGGGGCGGCATATTCTCCGCGGGACAGACCACCGGACGCGAATCCCGACCCGGATCGAGGTGGAGCAAAGTGACAGGGGACGACCCGGACATCTCGCCGCAGCCCGACGCCCACGGCTCTCACGGCTCTCACGGCTCCGAAGGCTCCCGCGGCGCCGACGGCTCCGACGGCTCGGATTGGGGGGAGGAGGTATACCGATCGCTCCCGGGCCTCGGGATCCGTCATGTCGCCACGGTGCCGGACGCCGGTCTCGGGAGGTTCCTCGAACTGTGCGAAGCGGACGCCGGAATCCGGCTCATCACGCTCACGACGGAGGAGGAGGGGATCGCCCTCGCCTGCGGCACGTGGCTCGGCGGCGAACTCGCGGCCGTCGCCATCCAGTCGAGCGGCGTCGGCAACATCGTGAACATGCTCGCACTCCCGAACGTGTGCCGGATTCCCTGTCTCCTCCTCGTGTCCATGCGCGGGGAAGCGGAGGAGCGGAACCCGTGGCAGGTCCCGGTGGGGTGCGCCGTGCCCGACCTCCTCGCGGCCCTCGGAGTGGACGTGTTCCGTCCGGAGGCCGCCTCCGGGGTGGCGCCGGCGTTTGTGGAAGCCGCCGCGCGGGCGCGGGAGGCCGGACGGCCCGCCGCGGTGCTCGTCAGCCAGCGCATCATCGGCGCCAAGTCGTTCGCGGGCGCCGACTGATGGCGGGCGCGACGCTGGACCGGCGGGCGCTCGTCGCGGGGATCCTGGACCGGCGCGGCGACGCGGCCGTGGTCGCGGGACTCGGTTCCGCCGCGTGGGACTGTCACGCGGCGGGCGACTCGCCGCTCAACTTCTACTTCTGGGGCGCGATGGGCGGGGCGGCGATGCTGGGGCTCGGAGTCGCCCTCGCGCGGTCGGACCGGCGGGTGCTCGTGGTCACCGGGGACGCGGAGATGCTGATGGGGATGGGGAGCCTCGCCACGATCGCCGCGCAGGCCCCTTCCAACCTCGCGCTCCTCGTGCTCGACAACGAGGCGTTCGGCGAGACGGGACGCCAGGCGGGGCTCACGGGGAAGAACACGGACATCGCCGCGATCGCGCGCGGGGCCGGCATTGAGACGGCCTTCACGGTCGGGGACGAGGGAGGGGAGGGGGTTTCGGGGACGGACGTCGAAGCCCTGGCGACGACCCTGGCGGCGACCCTGTTCGAGGAGGACGGCCCGGTGCTGTGCGTCGCGAAAGTCGCGCTCAGCGCCGAGCCGGATTCATATCCGCCGAGGGACGGCGTCCTGCTCCGGGCCCGTTTCCGGGCCGCGCTCGCGGGCGACTGAGCGCCGACGCGCCGGTCAGGCCCTCAGGATGCCGGAGGGGTCGTAGCCGGCGCCCCGCAGGATGCGCTCCACCGCCTCGCCGAGCTTCGAGTTCGGCGTGGAGGCGCCCGCCGTGATGCCGATGCTGATGTTCCCGTCCGGCAACCAGGCGCCCTCCGTCACCGTGTCATCGGTTCCCAGCGGCTTGTGGGTGATGCGACCGCGCACGGTATCGATGCAGGCGGCGTCCTCTATGTGATACGTCGTCGTATACAGGCTGCAGAGGTACGCGAGCTGGTTCGTGTTCGAGGAGTTGTAGCCTCCGATCACGACCATGAGGTCCGGCGGGTCCTCCATCATGTCCTTGACGGCGTCCTGCCGCTTCTGCGTCGCCGAGCAGATGGTGTCGAAGCTGCGGAAGCGGTCCGGCATCTCCTCCGGCCCCCAGCGGTCCGCGACCGCCTCGCCGAGCTTCGCCGCGATGGCCAGCGACTCGGAAGCCAGCATCGTCGTCTGGTTGGCGACGCCGACCTTCTCCAGGTGGAGGTCGGGGTCGAACCCTTCGGACACGGATTCCGCAAACGTCTGCATGAAGGACGCCCGCTCCCCTTCTCCGCGGATATAGGAACAGACCATTTGGGCCTGCTCCATGTCGCGAACGACGAGGAACTTCCCGTCTTCGTGCTTGAGGACCTGCGAACTGGTCGCCCGCGTCTCCTCGTGCCAGTACTTGCCGTGGATGACGGAGGTGAACCCGTCGCGCGCGTAGCCGTCCACCCGCTTCCATACGTTGAGCACCGAGCCGCACGTCGTGTCGACCAGAATGCAGTCGAGGGCCCGCAACGCTTCGAAGTCGTGCAGCGTCACGCCGAAGGCCGGGATGATCACGACGTCGTCGACGGTGACGCCGCTGAAGTCGAACTCCCCGGCTTCGGAAGGATAGAGGAACTCGATCTCCATCTCCTGGAGCCGGCGGTTCACATGCGGGTTGTGGATGATCTCGCCGACGAGGAGGATCCGCCGATCCGGGAACTTGCGGCGCGACTCGTACGCGTAGTCCACCGCGCGGTCCACGCCGTAGCAGAACCCGGAACTCTTCGCGAGGCGCAGAAGGATCCGCCCGGCCTGAAGCTCGAAGTCCCGCTCCCGGATGAGGGAGACGATGGCGCTCCCATACTCGAAATCGATCACCGGCTGGATCTCCTTCTTCAGACCCAGCCCGCGCCGGTAGTAGCGTTCCTCCGCGGCCGGCGCCTTGCGACGGCCCGCACTCAGTGTCTGTTTTGCCATGCCCTCAAGATGGCAAGATCCCGCGCGGCTGCCAAGCTAGCACGGCTGGCTGCCCGACCCGGGCGTACGGGCTGCCAGGCCAGGGCGGACGGCTGCCGTCTTGACGCACACCGCCCTCATCGGCAGACCTCTTACGAGCGTCGTTGTGTCAAATCGGCGGACAGTGGGGTACAGGGAGAGAAACCGGCGGGCCCGAAACCTGCACCAGAAGACGCGAATCCGACGGCCGCGCACGTCGCGCGAGGACATAGAAGCTACGCGAGCATGAGCGAAGAAAACGGACGCAAGGATAAGGCTGGCGCGCCGCCCACCGAAGACGGCGGCGTCCCGCTTGAGATGAAGGTCGCCGAGGTCGAGGGCGCCGAAGCGCCGGACCCCGCCGAGGGAGCCGAACCCGCGAGCCGGACCGAGTCGAAGCGCTTGCGGCTGCCCGTGCTCCCCCTCCGGGGCACGGTCGTGTTCCCCGCCGTGGCGGCGCCGATCGCGGCGGGTCGGGAAAAGACCATGAAGGCCATCGACCGGGCGATCGCGGGGGACAAGCTGCTCTTTGCGGTCGCCCAGATCGATGCCGAGATCGAACGGCCGGACCCCGAGCACCTGTACCGCATCGGGACCGTGTGCCGGATCGCGCAGATGCAGAAGGTGCCCGGCGGCATCCAGATGGTCATCCAGGGCGATGCCCGTGCCGCCGCCCTCGAATACGCCGAGCGCGACGGATACCTCCAGGTCGTCGCGAGAGAGATGGACGACATGGACCCGCTCGACGCCGAAGAGCGGGCCTTCGCGGCGCTCTACAAGGAGGTCCATGAGCGAGCCGCGGAAGTCAGCCGCCTGCGCGGCGTGCCGAAGGAGATCGTCGACCACCTCCTGGGCGGCGTGTCGACGCCCGGCGAACTCGCCGATCTCGTCGCCTTCTACACCGAACTCGAGGTCGAGCAGAAGCAGGAGCTTCTCGAGACCCTCTCCGTCGAGGCGCGGCTGCGCTCGCTTCTCGTGGACCTGCAGAAGCAGATCGGGCTGCTCGAGGCGCAGGAGGAGATCCGCGAGCAGGTCCAGGAGGAGTTGGGGGAGAGGCAGCGCGAGATCTTCCTGCGCGAGCAGATGAAGGCGATCCAGAAGGAGCTGGGCGAGGACATCGACTCCCAGGAGGCGAACGACCTGCGCGAGCGCATCGAGGCGCTCGAGCTGCCGGAGGAGGCGCGCCAGGAAGTCGACCGCGAGCTTCGGCGTCTCGAGCGCATCCCGCGCGAGTCGGCGGAGGCCCAGGTCGTGCGAACGTACCTGGAGATCGTGGCGGATCTCCCGTGGTCGGAGACGACCGAGGAACAACTGGACATCCCCCGCGCCGAAGAGATCCTGGAACGGGACCACTACGGACTTCAGGACGTGAAGGATCGGGTGCTCGACTTCCTCGCGGTCCGCAAGCTGCAGGAAGAGACGAGGGCTCGCGAAGCCGCCGAATCGGAGGCGGACGCCGGGGGGGGCCCGGAGACCGACGAGGAGGAGGGGACCGAGGCGTCGGGGAATAGCGGCGCGAAGAGCGAGGCGGACGCGACGGCCCCCGAGGGGTCCGAGGCCTCCGATGGGGAAGCATCCGACGAGGCCGAGGCCGACCCGGTCCGGGGGTATGAAGACGACCGCGCGGGGGAGACGCTGCTCTTCGTCGGGCCGCCGGGCGTGGGCAAGACTTCGATCGCCCGTTCGATCGCCGACGCCATGGGGCGGAAGTACGTCCGCGTGTCGCTGGGCGGGGCGCGCGACGAGGCGGACATCCGGGGACACCGGCGCACGTACGTGGGCGCGATGGCGGGCCGCATCATCGAGGGGCTGAAGCGGGCGGGGACGAAGAACCCCGTGTTCCTCCTCGATGAGATCGACAAGCTGGGGGTGTCCTTCCAGGGCGACCCCTCGGCCGCGCTGATGGAGGTGCTCGATCCGGCGCAGAACGAGTCGTTCGTCGATCACTACCTCGGGGTGCCCTTCGATCTCTCGCAGGTGCTGTTTATCGCCACGGCAAACGTGTTCGAGCAGATCCCCGGACCCCTGCGCGACCGGATGGAGGCGATCGAGTTCCGTGGCTACACGGAAGCCGAGAAGCTCGAGATCGCGCGCCGTTTCCTCCTGCCGCGGCAAAAGCGGCGGAACGGCCTGCTCCCGGAGCAGGTCGAGGTCGACGAGGGCGCGATTCGCGCGATCATCACCCGCTACACGCGCGAGGCCGGCGTGCGGCAACTCGAGCGCGAACTCGGCTCGGTCTGCCGGAAGTCCGCGCGGAAGATCGCGACGGGATCCTCGGAGGCGGCGGTGGACGCGGACGACCTGCGTGATCTGCTGGGCCGGCCGAAGGTGCATGCCGCCGAAAAGATGGAGGAGGATGCGGTCGGCGTGGCGACGGGCATGTTCTACACGCCCGTGGGCGGCGACATCATGCTCGTCGAGACGAGGGTCCTGAAGGGCAAGGAAGGGCTCGTCCTGACCGGGCAGCTCGGCGACGTCATGAAGGAGAGCGCGCAGGCCGCGCTCACCTTCGCGCGCAGCCACGCGAACGGGCTCGATCTCACGGAGGAACGGCTACGGGATCACGAGATTCACATCCATGTCCCGGCCGGCGCCATCCCCAAGGAGGGACCGTCGGCGGGCATCGCCATGGCGGTGGCGCTCGTGAGCGCCCTCGGCGACCACCCGGTGCGGCACGACGTCGCCATGACGGGCGAGATCACGCTCTCCGGACGGGTGCTCCCGATCGGCGGCGTGAAGGAGAAGGTGCTCGGCGCCGCCCGCGCCGGGATCGGCGCGATCATCCTCCCGGCGGTCAACGAGGGCGACCTCGAGGACCTCCCGGATCACGTGTGCGAGCAGCTCGACTTCCACCTCGTGGAGACGCTCGACGAAGCGCTCGCCGCTGCGCTCGCCAACGGCTCGATCGAGGAAGGGGCGCTCGCCTTCTCGGACGGCGGGCGGAAGGCCTCAGGCTAGCCGGCCGCTCCCGGTGCGGCGACGTGGTCGACGATGTCCTCGATCGCGTCGAGCATGATGTGGGGGCGTTCGATCACCAGTTCCCGCTCCGAGAACGGGCCCCAGAGCGCGGCGATCGTCGTCACGCCGGCCGCGTGTCCGGCCCGCATGTCCCATACGGAGTCGCCCACGTAGGCGGCGGTTTCGGCGGCGGCTCCGAGACGTTCGAGCGCCAGGCGGATGGGGGCGGGGTCGGGCTTGTGCGGCACGGGTTCATCCGACGTCACGATCACGTCGAAGAGCGCTTCTTCCAGCGCACACGCCGCCAGGCTGCGGGCCGTGCCGGCGCTCGCCTTGCTCGTGACCACGCCGAGCCGCACGCCCTTCTCGCGTAAACGCCCGACCGTCTCGCGGACGCCCGGGAACGAGCGGATGAGCCGTTCGTGTTCCCGGAAGTTGTGGTCGATGTAGGTCTCGACCATGGCCTGTACCTCTTCGGCCGAGTCCACGAGGTAGCCGAGCTGGGTGCGTAGCGGCTGGCCCAGCGTCCTCAGCCACACCTCGTCCGGCGGGGGGTCGTCGAAGTGGGTCCTCATCGTATGGCGCCAGGAGGCGGCGATGAGGTCGGTCGAGTCCACGAGGGTCCCGTCGAGATCGAACAGAATCGTTTCCAGCGGGCGGCGCGGTGACATGGGGAGCGAGGGTGCCGCCCCGGCGACTTAGCGTCAACCCCTGCGGCGCGTCGCACACGCCCCGCTGCGCTCGAGACGCGCTCTCGACGTGTACGCGGGGTTTTGCCCCGCGCTGCCGCAGCCCCGATAATCGGGCCATGAATGAGAAGAAGGCAGGTGGAGCGGGAACGATCAAGAAGATCGCGATCAACACCGGTGGCGGCGATGCGCCGGGGCTGAACGCGGTGATTCGGGCCATCGTGTTGAGCGCCCGCCGCCGCGGCTGGAGCGTGGTCGGCATCGAGAACGGCTACGGGGGGCTGTTGCCGGACGATCCCGGGCAGGTGATCCCGCTGGGGAGCGACGAAGTGCGGGGGATCACGCACCGCGGCGGGACGATTCTGGGAACGACCAACCGCTCGGACCCGTTCGCGTGGCCGGTGCGCCTGCCGGACGGTTCGATCGAAGAGCGCGACCGGTCCGGCGAGGTCATCGAGAGCCTGCGGCAGCATGGCATCGACGCGCTGATCGCGATCGGCGGGGACGGCAGTCTCCACCTCGCGCACCGGCTGTCAAAGCGGGGGCTTCCCGTGGTCGGCGTGCCGAAGACGATCGACAACGACCTGTGCGGAACCAGTCTCACGTTCGGGTTTCTTACGGCAGTGGAGACGGCCACCGACGCGATCGGGAAACTTCACTCCACGGCGGAGAGCCACCGTCGCGTCATGGTGGTGGAAGTCATGGGACGGGACGCCGGCTGGATCGCGCTCTACAGCGGGCTGGCGGGCTCGGCCGACGTCATCCTCATCCCCGAGATTCCCTTCGACATCGAGAGGGTGTGCGACAAGATCCGGGAGCGTGAGGCCGCGGGGCGCGACTTCAGCATCGTCTGCGTGGCGGAGGGCGCATCGCCGGCCGGGGGCGAGATGGTGACGAAGACCGTCCACGGCGGCGGGGACGACCAGGAGCGGCTGGGCGGGCTGGGCGACATGGTGGCGCGCGAGATCGCCCGGCGCACGGGGAAGGAAACGCGGTCGCTGACGCTGGGCCACCTGCAGCGGGGCGGCACGCCGACCGCCTACGACCGCGTCATGTCGCTGCGCTTCGGCGCGGCCGCCGTGCGCTGCGTGGCCCGCGGCCGATTCGGGACGATGGTCGCGCTCGATCCGCCGCTCGTGCGGGCGATCCCGCTCGCCGAAGCGCTCGCCAACCCCAAGCTGGTGCCGGTGGACGGCGACATCGTGATGACGGCGCAGGCGATCGGGGTCAGCCTCGGCGACTGACCCCGACCACGGAGCTGCTGTTTCGGGAAGGTCAGCCGGTGGCGGCGGCGTAGCGGGCGGCCACGGCGGCCCAGTCCACCACGTCCCAGAACGCGGCGAGGTAGTCCGCCCGGCGGTTCTGGTAGTTCAGGTAGTACGCGTGCTCCCACACGTCCACGCCCAGGAGCGGCGTGTCGCCCTGCATCAGCGGGCTGTCCTGGTTCGCGGTGGAGTACACGGAGAGTTCGCCGCCGCCCCCGGCCACGAGCCACGCCCAGCCGCTGCCGAAGCGGGTGAGGCCCGCCTGCTGGAACGCCGCCTTGAAATCGTCGAAGGAACCGCAGGCGTTGTCGATGGCGGCCGCGAGGTCGCCGGACGGACTCCCGCCCCCGTCCGCGGACATCGAAGTCCAGAACAGCGAGTGGTTCGAGTGTCCGCCGCCGTGGTTCCGCACCGCGCCGCGGATCGACTCGGGGACGTCGGAGATGCCGCGCAGGAGGGCCTCCAGGGAGAGGCTCGCGAGGTCTTCGTGACCGTCGAGCGCGCCGTTCAGCATGTTCACGTACACCTGGTGATGCTTGCCGTGGTGGATCTCCATCGTGCGCGCGTCGATCGTCGGTTCGAGCGCGTCGTGGGCGTACGGCAGGTCGGGCAAGGCGTGCATCCTACCTCCTCGGAATCAAGAGCCCCCGGCCGGGGGCCATAGTGACGAATGCCGGATTCTTGAATGCTCCGCCAAGGTATGCGCGCGGTGGGGACCGTGACCAGCCACTTCCGCCTCCCGCGTGCTCCCGCGCGCTGCCACGGGCCGTGACCCGCTTCCCTCCTGCTTCGTCTTTCTCCTGTCCAATGGCTCCAACCATGAGGGGAGGGACTTCAACCATGGGAGGGGCTTCAAGCATGAGGGGAGGGATCGCGGTGGCGGGAAGATGTCGTGCCCTGGCGGTGGGGCTGCTCGTACTGGCGGTCGCGGGTTGTGCGGAAGAACGAGGCATCATCGGACCGCCGCTGCCCGATCCCCCCTTCGATCCCGAGTTGGCGGCGAACTCGATCTACTCGCTCCGGTTCGCCGCGGACAACGCGATCGTGGCGCAGGTGCGGACGATCGCCGAGGTGCTCGGGCTGGCCGCGCCCCCGGCGAATCGGGCGGCCCACGCCCGGCTCCGCGGCTCCTCCGACCGGGTCGATCTTCTCCGTGCCCTCGAACCGCGTTCGCTCGAACGGGCGGTGGCGAACGTCGCAGTGCGGCGCGGACGGGGCGCGAAGACCCCGCTCTTCCCGATCAACTTCCTCGGCAAGGAGTTCATCTTCGACGCGTCCATCGACGCGTATGTCGAGTACGGCGACGGAGGCCCGGAAAACGGGGTCCGGTTCGAACTGTACGTGGTGGACCTTTCGTCCGGCCTCCCCGCGCTGCCGCTGCGGCCGTTCGGGTTCGTGGATCTCACGGACGAGAGCGACGCGGTGTCCGCGCGGCTGCGGATGCGGGCCTTCGATACGAGCGGCGGCGGAACCCGTCGCATCGCGGACTACCTCGTGGACGGCGCCTTCGCGTCCGACGCGAACGGGGTGTCCGTGAGCCTGCTCGCCGAGGGGTTCGCGGAAGACCACAACGGGCGCTTCGACTTCGAACTCGACGAGTTGCTGGAGTTCGATGACGCGGCCGGCATGACGTATGTCACGTCCACGCACCGCGTGCTCTCGGCGGAGGGGACGGAGGTACGGCTGCGGGTCGGCGGCGATCTGCCGGTGGATGGGTCGCACGCGGAACTCCTCTTTCGCATGGACATCGACGGCTCGGCCGGACGGACGCTCGTCGACCTCGCCGTCGTGGACGGGGCGCAGGCGGGAGAGATCCGTCAGGCGGGGCGGGTGGAGGCGCTCGTGGAGGGCACGGTGGAGGCGCCTGTCTTCATCGATGCCGCCGGACGGGGATTCACCAGCTCGGAGCTGGCGGCGCTCAACGAGATCCTGTTCGGCATCGACGACGTGCTCGCCTTCGCCGGCGAGGCCTACGTCCCCCTCGCAGACCTCTTCGGCTACTAGCCGTCCGTGGCAAACCCCGGCTGTGTGCGGCGCCTCAGGCAGCGGCGATCTCGTTGAGGGCGCGGCGGACGAGGACGGGGATCATGGCGCGGCGCCATTCCGGATCGACGGTGATGTTGGAGAGCGGGTGGCACTGGCGGAACGCCTGCTCGGCCACGGCCTCGATCACGCCGGGACCGAGGCGGTTCCCCATGGCGGCGTCGTCGACCTTGCCCACATGGCGGGGGTACGAACCCATCGCGGAGACGACGAGGCGGAAATCGGACACGCGGCCGTCGTCGTCGCGGCCGACGCGCACCGCCAGGTTGGCCAGCGGGAAATCGATGGCCGCGCGCGGCCGGAGTTTCTGAAACGCGACCTGCGTACCCGGGGGCGGCCGCGGAACCCGGATCGCGACGACGAGTTCGCTTCTCCCCATGGACCGGTTCCAGATTCCGTCGGATGTGAAGAATTGTCGTATCGGCACGTCGCGCGTCCCGTCCGCGTCCGCGACCTCGAGGACCGCGTCGAGCACGGCGAGCACGGGCGGCGTGTCGGCCGAGTGCGCCGCGACGCAGCGGGTGCCGCCCTTCACGACGTGGCAGAGGTCGCCGTCCTTCTTCAGACAGTAGCCGAGCGCCTTCCGCCAGAACCTCGTCTGGTTGTAGTAGGCGCAGCGCGTGTCGAGGCAGACGTTGCCGCCGATGGTGCCGACCCGCCGCAACTGCGGACCGGACACGAGCTCGGCGGCGCGCGCGAGGCTGGGGATCCGCGCGAGGACTTCCGGGTGGGTCGCGACCGAGGTCAGCGTCTCGGCGGCCCCGATGCGGATCTCGGCCTCGGTGGCGGCGATCCCCCGCATCTCCCGAACCCGGCTGAGCGCGACGAGGTGGCCGGGCGTGAACAGCCCGTGCTTCATGTTGGGCACGAGGTCGGTTCCGCCGGCGATGGGCATCGCGTCGTCGCCGTGGGCGGCGAGCAGCGATAGCGCCTCGTCGAGGGCGCGCGGCATGTGGTATTCGTACGGATGAAGCCTGAGCATGTCCGGCAACCTAGTGTCGTGTCCCGGACGCGACACTAACCTGTGGGCCGGATCGCGCTCAAACCCGAACCCCGAAACCGGAGAAGACGTTGGATCCCGATTCGCTGAGAGCATTCGCGGCGGAGCTGGCCGAGGAGTCGGGCCGGGCGATCGCGGGCATGTTCCGCCATCCCGACCTGGCCGTGGAATCCAAGCCGGACGCGTCGCCCGTCACGGTGGCGGATCGCTACGCCGAGACGCTCCTGCGCGACCGGATCCTGGAGCGCTTCCCCGACCACGGCATCGTCGGGGAGGAGTTCGGCCCGCAGAACGACGATGCGGAATACGTCTGGGTGCTGGACCCGATCGACGGGACGATCTCCTTCGTCGCGGGCGTCCCCCTGTTCGGGACGCTCATCGGACTGCTGCGCGGCGGGGAGCCGATTCTGGGCGTGATCCACCAGCCGATCACGGGCGAGCTGGCCATCGGCACCCCGTCCGGGACGACCTTCAACGGGGAGGCGGTGAGGGTCCGGGAAGACCGCTCGCTGTCAGAGGCGATGCTCCTGACGACGGATCCGGGGGCGGTCGGCCGGCACCGGGACCTGGCGGGGTTCGAGGCGCTGTGGGCGAAAACGGCGCTGTACCGGGGCTGGGGCGACTGTTACGGGTATCTCATGGTCGCGACGGGGCGGGCCGACATCATGCTCGATCCCGTCATGCATCCGTGGGACATTGCGGCGCTGGTCCCGGTGATCCGGGGCGCGGGCGGCGTGATCACGACCTGGGAGGGGGACGATCCGATCGGCGGCGCGTCGACGGTGGCGGCCGCGCCGGCGCTCCACGGAGAGGTGATGGAGATCCTGAACGGAACTGGAACGTCATGACGGGAATCAGACGCCACCCGGGGCTAGCAGCCGCGCTTATGGCCGGCCTCGCGGCGTGCGGTGGGCCGGGGTCGATCGTGGTCGACAACGCGAACATCATCGACGGCACGGGAGCCGTGTGGCCGACCGGGCGGCTCGTCGTGGTCGACGGCCTGGTGACGTGCGTGGGCGCACCGGCCGACTGCGCCGGGCCGGGGGGCGTGGAGGTGCTCGACGCCGATGGCTTCTGGATCGTGCCGGGGCTGATCGACGTGAAGGAGGCCGCGGAGGTACCGAGCAACGAGCAGGCCGCCTACCTGGCCTTTCTGCTCGGTGTTACGACGGCGGCCGTCCCGGAGATTCCGGAGGGGCCCGAGGGGGAGCCGCTGCCCCCCACCGGCAGCGATGACGCGCGCATTCCCGCCCCGCGGCCGGCGACGCCCGTCGAGGAGCCGCCGTACCCGCTCGGCCTCTTCGGTCTGGCGCTCGCCGCCACGATCCCGCTCGACGCAAGCGGGCCGCCCGGCCGCGAGCCGCGAGATCTCCAGCTTTTCGCGCGGTCGCGGGCGACGCTGGCCGACCGCGAAGCATTGATGGACTCCGCCCGCGCGATGGGGGCTCGGGGCGCCGCGTTCGCGCCGCGCCTGCTGGAGCAGGAACGCTGGGCTGCGCCCTATCGGCTTCCTCACGGGATGAACCGCCTGGTCGAGTTCGCGATGGTCACGGAGCGCATTCAGGACCGGCTCCTTCCCGACCGCACGCCCGCCGAGGCCGAACGGCTGGGTGCGGCGCTGGAGGTGCTCCGCGAGTTCGTGCGGGAGTTCCACGCCGCCGGAGGATCCGTCTCCACGGCGACGAACGGCGCGCTCGCGCCGGGGCTGGCGCTGCACGAGGAGATGGACGCGCTCGTCGCGGCCGGATTGACGGCGGAGGACGCGCTTTACGCCGCCACGCGCGAGGCGGCCCGCCACCTGGGGCTCGACGATTCGCGGGGCACCCTGGAGCCGGGCAAGCTGGGGGACTTTCTGATTCTCGAGAGCGATCCGCGCCTGGACATTTCGCTCACGCAGACGGTGTCCCGCGTGGGCAAGGGCGGGGTCCTCTACGATCCGCCCACGCTCTTCGACGCCCTGCTCGACAACCCCGGCAACCGGGTTTCGGACAATCCCGTGCGGCTCCTCATCGGCGGGGCCGCGCTCCTGCTCACGCTGCTCCTCTTCGCGCGCGGCGTCCGGCGCCACCGCCGTTCGCTGGGGCCGCGCATCGTCCCCTGACGAGTACCGGAGCCGCCTGGAGGACCGGGAGGACCGCCGGGAGGACCGCCGGAAGAACAGCCGGGCGGGCTACCAGAACGGGTCCGTCGCGGCGAACGTCCGCCAGGACTCGATGAGGCCGGGCTCCGCCTCGCGCGCCCACCGGTCGCACCAGTCGCCGACTCGCACCGCTCCCTCCGTCACGAGTGGGTCGGCCGCGGCCAACTCCTGCGAGATCCGCCGGGCGACGGACGCGTCGTTCAGGTGGCCGAGGGCGTCCTGCAGCGCCGACAGACGTCGGAGGCAGGTGTCCACCGCCGGCCCCGGAAACAGGGTCCGCGAGTAGTCGCACGCATAGCGGAGCTTCTTGAGCGCGATCCTGACCCGGTGGCGCTCCGGCTCCGTGAGGCGATCGAAACCGCTCCCCGCCTTCATCAGGCTCCGATATCTCCCGATCAGCCTGCGCCTCGCGGTCTTCAGGAGGGGCTCGTCTGCGTCCCGCACGACGAGTCCGCCGCCGTGGGCCACGCGCAGCAGGTCGAGGACGAACCGGTTGAACCGCCGTCCCAGGATCAGTTTCCGGGCCGATTCGTGGGCCGCGTCCCGCCGTTCCCGTGCGGCGTCACGAAGCCGCGGCAGCGAGGACACTGCGGGGTGCGCGTCGATCACCGGAGGCAGCGTCTCGAGCAGGAAGACGTCGAGGTCGCGCGCCGGGCCCAGCCGCTTGAGCGCCCGCCGGGCCTCGCGGTTCAGGGCTGCGGCACGGGATCCGAGATGGGGCTTGAGGAATAGCAGCGCCGAGCGCAGCCGCCGCAGAGAGACGCGCAGTTGGTGGATGCCTTCGGGATCGCCGGCCTCCAGCACCGGAGCGAGATTCCCCGTCACGTGGATGGACGCGGCCCGGACGACCTTGGCGAGCGCCCCGTCGATCGAATCCGCCGGACCGAGCTTCGATCGGGTCGCCCGGACGGCGGGCGGCGACGTGCCGAGAAGCAGATCCGTGCCTCTCGCCGCCTTGGAGCGCGTGCCGATCCTGAGGCGGCGCTTCTCGAGGAGCGCCCGCGCACCCGACAGCATGTCCCCGACCGGCCCGCCCAGCAGTTCCAACTCCAGTTCGGCTACCCGCGCCTCGCGTTCGCCGGCCGAAATCCGCCCCGTGTCCAGAGACGCCTCGACCCGAGCGTCGCCGGTCCGGACCTCTTTCTTCGTGCGCTCGATGTCCGTGAGGAAGGTGGGGTTCAGCGCGTCGGCCTCCGCGATCCCGAGATCGCCGACGGGAGCCTCCGGCGGGAGTCGATCGAGCCGCGGCGGCCCCTCAGCCCCCGTGGTGGGCGGCAAGGACGAAGTCCACTCGCCGCGGGTCAGTCCGTCCCCCTCGTCCCGCTTCAGGGTCAGTTCCCGGACGCCGCGCCCGCTCCGGATTCTGAGAGCGAAGCCGCGATGTCGGAGATGGCCCTCCGGGGTGTCGTAGTAGACCGTCAGAAGCTGTTCGCGAACGGGGCGTGTATCGCCCAGGTCGTCGAACGCCGCGGACAACTCCCGCGCCCTTCCCGTCAGCTTGACCTCGACTTCGACCGTCGCGGACACCTGGAACCCCGTGTCGTTTCTCTAGGCCACCGCGGCGCAGGCCTCCTCGAGAAGGGCCGCCACGCGGTCGAGCGCCTCGTCGAGTTCCGCGGCCGGGTTGCCGAAGCCGATCCGCAGGTAGTGGTCCATCCCGAAGTGGTCTCCGGGGACGACGAGGACACCCCTCTCGGCCCGCAGCCGTTCCGCCAGCTCCGTCGAGTTGATGTCGAGACCGTAGCGCACGTAGCAGATCGCGCCGGCATCCGGCGCCCGGTACGAAAACAGGTCCGCGCGGTCGTCCAGCCAGCGGGTGACGCGAGCGACATTGGCGCGGATGATGCCCCGGGTCCTTTCGAGCACGCGGGGGCGTACCTCGGCGCTCAGCACGCGGCGCGCCGCGACGTCCGAGAGGGTGGCCGGCGTGATCGTCGTGTAGTCCTTCCGGCTCCAGAACTCCTCGTGCATGTGCGCCGGCGCCGTGATCCAGCCGAGCCGGAGACCCGGAAGCGCATAGGCCTTCGAGAGGGAGCCGGTCACGATCACCCGGTCGTAACGGCCCCAGAAGCTGGGCGTCTCCGGGCCCTCGACCTCCGCTCCGACATAGACCTCGTCCGCCAGAATCCAGGCCCCGACCGCCTCCGCCGCCTCGACGATCTCGTCCATGGCCGCGCCCGTGAGGACGGCTCCCGTCGGGTTGTTGGGATTCGTGACGATGACGAGGCGCGTCCCCGGCGTGATGACTTCCGCGGCGCTTCCCGGCGCAGGCTGCCAGCCACGCGCTTCATCGAGCTTCCACGAGACGACGTCCGCGCCCAGTCCTCGCGCCAATCCGGGCGTCTGGCCGTAGGTCGGTTCCAGCGCCACGACCCGGTCCCCGGCCGACACCAGGCTCCAGAGCACGACATAGTTGGCTTCGGCCCCGCCGGTCGTGACGATGATGTTCTCGGGAACGGCGCCCTCGTACAGGTCCGCAATCACGGCCTTGAGCGGGTCGGAACCGTCGCTCTGTCCGTATTCCAGGCGGACGCCGCCCAGGTCCAGGTCGATGAGTTCCAGGAGTTCCGACAGCGTCAGCGGGTGCACGCCGCTCTCGGAAAGGTTGTAGTCCACGCGGTGCTCGAACGTCGACTGCCACCGCTCCATCAGGAATGGGGGAACCCGCATCCTCTCCTCCGCTTGACTTGTGCGTTTGTCACATCTCATGCGATGTGACATCATCGGCGATGCGTCTTGTTCTCGACACGAACATCATCGTTGCCGGCTTACTAAGCCCCGGGGGCGCCTCGGCCAAATTGCTCGATCACGCGCTGGCGCGGGACTTCACCCTGCTTTTCTCGGTGGCGCTGGTGCTGGAATACGAGAGTACATGCAAGGTCCCGGCGCAGCGAATCGAGGCAGGCCTGGAGGAGGACGAAGTGGGAACCTTCATCTCGGCGATGTGCGCGGTGGCGGAGCCGATACGATCACGGTTTCTCTGGCGCCCACAACTCCGGGACCCGGCTGACGAGATGGTCCTGGAAGCCGCCATCAACGGAAACGCCGACGCATTGGTCACCTTCAACCGGCGGGATTTTGAGGACGCTGCAGACAGATTTGGCATTCCCGTGTTGTTGCCGAAGCGGGCTCTTCAGTGGATATCCGGATGACGAGAAAACAGAGACAGACCAGCATCTACCCCTTGCGCCTGCCCGCATCCCTCAAGATGGCGGTCCGCGAAATCAGTAGAGAGGACGGGACCAGCATCAATCAGTTCGTGGCCACGGCCGTTGCGGAAAAAATCGCGGCCTTGAGGACGGCCGAGTTCTTTGCCGAGCGCTCTGATGGGGCCGACATCGAGGCGGCACGAAGGCTCCTGAGGCGAAGCGGCGGCAAGCCACCTCACCCTGAGGATCGCCGCTGACGTAACAGTCTCGTCACGACGCTTGCCTGCCTGTGAAACCGGCCTAGAGTTGGCGCGGGAAGCACGGTGTGCGACACCCGGGCGCGACGGCTTTCCGGTCGTCACGGCCCCCAGCCAGGCGTTGATCCATTGTTCGAAACGATTGCTCTGCTTCTGATTCTCGGGCTCGCCACCTTCGACCTCTGGGTCGGGGTCGCAAACGATGCGGTGAACTTCCTGAACTCGGCGTTCGGGTCCCGGGTGGCGCGGCGGCGCCTCATCATGATCATCGCTACGATCGGGATCCTCCTCGGCGCGTTCACATCGAGCGGCCTCATGGAAGTGGCGCGGCGCGGCGTGTTCGACCCCAGCTTCTTCACCAACGTGGACGGGACGATCATCCTGACCTCGATCCTCGCGCTCTATCTCGGGGTCATGGCGGCGGACGTCCTTCTCCTGGACCTGTTCAACACCTTCGGGCTGCCGACGAGCACGACCGTATCGATCGTGTCGGAACTCGTGGGCGCCTCGATCGCGGTCGCCCTCTGGACCACGGCGGGCGGATTCCGCGAAGCGCTGGCAGTCATCAACACCGGGCCGGTGCTCGGCATCTACACCGCCATCTTCCTCTCCGTGATCACCGCCTTCGTGAGCGCGGCCGCGATCATGTGGCTGGTCCGGATCCTGTACGGATTCGACCTGAAGGAGAGCTTTCCGCGCTGGGGCTGGCTCTGGACCGGCGTCTCGTTCTCCGCGATGTCCTATTTCGTGCTGTTCAAGGGTCTGCAGGGCGCCGCGCTTCTCGGCGAGGAGACGATGACGATGCTGCGCGAGCAGATCTTCCTGATCCTCGTCGGCGTGTTCGTCCTGTCCAGCGTGTTCGCGCTGGTGTTGCGGCGGCGACCCAGGACGGTGGTCGGCGTCATCGTCCTCACCGGTACGGGCGCGCTGTCCATGGCATTCGCCGGAAACGACCTCGTCAATTTCATCGGTCCATCGGTCGCGGCCTTCCAGGCGGTGCTCGTGGAAGGGGTCGACCTTTCCGGCCGGGTGCCGACGCCGCCGTGGGCGCTGCTGGCGGCAGGCATCATCATGGCCGTGGCGCTCATCCGGTCCCGGAAGGCGCGTCGGGTGACGGACACCGAGATCCGGCTGGCCGCCCAGAGCCACACGCCGCAGCGCTTCCGTGACAGCAAGCTGGGTACGTCGATCGCGACGTGGGGGTACTCGGGCTTCCTCTTCGCCAAGCGCCTCACGCCGCGCAGGATCCGGGAGCATATCGAGGTGCAGACCGCACCGCCCCCGCCGGATCCCCAGGATCCTCCGTACGACCTGCTGCGCGCCAGCGTGAATCTGACCGTCGCGGCGCTGCTCATCTCCATCGGCACCGCGAACAGGCTGCCCCTGTCGACCACCTACATCACGTTCATGGCCGCGATGGGCGCCTCCTTCGGGGACCGAACGTGGACGACCATCGACGGCGGCCAGCGCGTGACGGGCATCATGGTGGTGCTCGGCGGCTGGCTCCTCACGGGCCTCATCGCCGCTTCGGTCGCCTTCATGATGGCCTCGCTGATCGTGCTGACCGGGGCGGCCGGCCTGCCGATCGTCGCCGTGCTGGTCGCCGTCGGCATGTGGCGGCTCGGAAGGGTCCACCGGCCCGAGCCGGAGCACGGCTGATTCCCGGCCCGCCCGGCGCGTCGCCTCGAAACGCGCCGGGCCGGGCCAAGCGGGTCAGCCCATGCGGGCGTCGACCGTCAACTCGTCCTGGTCCATCGTGCCCCACAGAACCATGGAGCCCGCGAGAATGATGATCGAGGGATAGAAGAGGACCTGCGACCCCTCGAGGACCCAGCCCCACGGATCGAGGATCGACCGCCACACGGCGAGCGCCGTGATGAGGAGGACGACGAACGCCGCGGGGTACGCCCACTTCCTCAGCAGGCCCGCCACCACCAGCAGTCCGAGGGCGATCTCCAGGCCGCCGAACACGTTCTGGACGACCGCCTGCGTACCGATCCCGAGATAGAAGCTCTCGGCCACGCGCTGGCCGTGCTCCACGTCGGCAAACTTGTCGAGCCCCCACATCACCAGCAGCCACCCCGTGCTCACTCTCAGCAGCAACAGACCCCAGCGTTTCATGTCGGCCTCCGGTTCCGGTGTCGCGGGACGTTCCTCGTTCCTTCAAGAGTGGTTCGCCGTAAACGGGGGCGTCAATCGGGGGGGCCAGCGCGGACGTCCATCGCGGACGTCCATCGCCACAGGCGTGGCGGGTGTTTTGACGCGGGGGCCGGACGGCTAATTTTCCGGCCGGTGGGTCGGAAGCTCAAGTTTCGGGGGATCGGGACGAATGACGGTCGGTTCGAGAGGCAGGACAACGGCAGGGCTTTTGCCACGGACTGCCGGAGACGGACACGGCGAAGCGCGGCGCTCGTGGCCGGCGCGCGCGGCGCTGATCGCCGCCTTCGCGGGATCACTCCTCCCGGACCCGGGCGCGGCGCAGCTTCCCCGGCAGGGGGCGTTCGATCTCGAGAAGGGAGACATCGCCGTCGCCCTCGACCGCACGGCCTACCTCGCCGGCGAGGCCGCCGACCTCGCGGTGCGCCTCACCATCGAGGACGGCTGGCACACGAACAGCTACGAGCCGACCTACGACTACCTGATCGCGACGGAGATCGAGATCGAGGCGCCGCCGGACTGGCCAGCGGCGGAGACGCCTCGCTATCCCCCGGGCGAGATGAAGCGCTTCGAGTTTGCGCCCACCGCCATCTCCGTGTACGAGGGCGAGATCTTCATCCGGGCCGTGCTGCCGACGCCGGCGGGAGCGGCGACCGGCACGTACCCCATCCGAACGAACGTCACCTACCAGGCGTGCGACGACAAAATGTGCCTCGCGCCGGTGACTACGCCGGCCACGGTGGGACTGACGATCGACGCGGGAGGAGAAGTCGCGAACCCCGAGTTCTTCGCTGCGGCGGAAGCCGGGACGGGCGGCGGCGCCTCGCAGATCGGGGGCGCGGGACGAGGCTTCCTGTGGTTCGTGCTCCTGGGCTTCCTGGGCGGGCTGATCCTGAACGCGATGCCGTGCGTGCTGCCCGTGCTGTCGCTCAAGGTGTTCGGGCTGATGAAGAGCGCGGAGGGGGGCAGGCGCGCGCTCACGACGGGAAGCCTCGCCACGGCGGCGGGGATCGTCCTCTCCTTCCTGCTGCTGGCGGGGGCCGCGATCGGGGCGCGCGCGGCCGGGGTCGCGGTGGGCTGGGGGATCCAGTTCCAGGAGCCGGTGTTCGTTGGGGCGCTCGCGGTCGTGATCCTGCTCTTCACGCTCAACATGTGGGGACTGTTCGAGATCCATCTCCCGGGGACACTGGCGAAGGTGGGCTCGTCGGGTCCGTCCGAGGGGCTCGCGGGGCACCTGGCGACCGGCTTCTTCGCCACGCTGATGGCGACGCCCTGCTCCGCCCCCTTCCTGGGGACCGCGCTCGGCTTCGCGCTCACGCAGGACTCGGTTACGACGGCCGCCATGTTCGGCGCGATCGGCACCGGGATGGCCTCTCCGTACCTGCTCCTGGCGGCGTTCCCGGCGGCGGGGCGCGTGCTGCCGCGGCCGGGCGCGTGGATGGCGACCTTCCGCGTGGTGATGGGGTTCCTGCTCGCGGCGACGCTCGTGTGGCTCCTTTTCGTCATGTCGGGCCTGGTGTCGGCGCCGCGCGTGGCCTTCTTCGAGATTGGGCTGCTGGCCGTGGCCCTCGCGATCTGGCTCGCCAGCCGGGCGCAGCGGGGGCGGGCGCCGCGCCGCCTCGCCGGGGTCGCCGCGGCGGCGCTGACGGTCGTGGCCGTCTCCACCGTGGCCGCGGGGCGGTCCGAAGCGGGGCCCTCGACGATCGGCGTCGCGCCGGAGGACCGGCTGATCGCCTGGCAGCCTTTCGACCGCGAGCGGGCCGAGGGGCTCGCGGCCGAGGGCACCTACGTGTTCGTCGACGTGACGGCGGACTGGTGTTTCACCTGCAAGATCAACGAGACGCTCTTCCTGGAGACGGAGGAAGTGGCCGGGGCGTTCGAGCAATACGACGTCATCGCCATGCGGGCCGACTGGACGCGGCGCGACGATTCGATCAGCCGCTACCTGGCCGACTTCGGCCGCTACGGCATCCCCTTCTACGTGCTCTACCGGCCGGACCAGGAGCCGCACGTCTTCTCGGAACTGATCTCGAAGTCCGCGATCCTCGACCTGCTCGGAGACTAGCAGCCCGCTAAGTCCCTCCATTGGCCTGCTCGGGGCGAAGCGGAGTCACCACAACCTGGTGAGCGTCGAATGGATCCAATCGGCGCAGCAACACTGCGTCGCCTCGCGCGTCGAGCAACCGGTCCTCACCATCCATGCTCACCGTGAACAGCAGCCGCTCCCGGTCGATGTCCCACACTCGCCACGTTACGCCATCCTGGCCGGGAAGCCGATAATCTCTCACCCAGAGTCTCGAATCGAAGTCCGTCAGCATCGCATCGATCGGGGGCGCCACTTCGTTTGCCGGCCAGTCAGGCCAAGTGGGGAGTCCCTCCTCTATGGCCGACGGCGGGAACGGGAACCTGCCGTCCACCGCGGCCTCCATGAGCCGCCCCCTACTCTCCTCCCACTCCGACGCCTCGGAGTCTCGCCCCCTTCGCACCTGGTCTGCGGACAGCCTGACGCCGGCCGGCATGGGAATACTGGCGACCGGCACGCCGCTCCAGTCGAGTACCGAGATGGATCCCTGGTCAGTTTCGGCGACGACGAGACGGTCTGCGGTCGCCGCCTCCAATGTCCGGTGCCCAAACACCACGGGACTGTCACGTCTCGTGTCGGAGTACCGTTCGTTGCCTTGTGTCTCCGCGACCACTCGAAGTCCGCCGGCGGCATCCACCGCCACATACCGAGCTTGCTGCCAGTATCGACCTTCGGATTTCCGCACCATCGTGTTGTCGACTCTGTCGCGGAAGACCGTGCTGCCGTCTGGATGACGGGCTACCAGCCGCGGTTGAAGGCTGTTGAGCGGAACATCCAGGTAGCTTTGTGAGTGGCCAAAATCGCCATCGTGGCCAATCGACACGATACGACCCCTGTGGAAGTCGCTAAGGATGACACTCTCCGACGCGCGAACCGCCCGCCCTATGAAGCCGAATTCCTCCGGCCCCCCTCCCTCGCGCCCCACCACTCGGTGCTCCCCGGACGCCATGTCGATCATGTGGATCTCGGTGCGGTCCACCACAACGAGACCGCCGTCCGGCATGAAGAAGCCACTTCCGACGGATAGCAGCCGCTCGGAAAGATCCCTGTGCTCCGACGAATCGAAGACCGGGTCGGTCGAGGGACGACGCGGGGCGCGCTGCCGCGCTGGGGCAGCCGCTTCGATCCGGTCGAGGAACGGCGCCACGTCCAGGAGGACGATGTCGTCGCGCTGGCGGAGTTCGCGGAGGAACGGGCCCTTGTGTCCCGCGCCGTAGGTGAGGAGGAAGCGGACGCCCTCGCCGCGATGCCGGTCCAGCCCAGCCTCGATGTACGCCCAGTGCGAGGCGTTGATCGCGTCCCAGCCTCCGGGGCCCAGATCCGCGTCGAACAGGCGGGCGTACGTCCGCATGCGGATGTCGTAGGCCTCGTCGTAGGCATCCGTGTGGATCCAGCGCGGGTCGTCCGCCGCGCCCGCGGCGAGCGCCTCGGCTGAAGCGTCCGCGGCGGCCCGGTATTCCGCCCAGCCGGCGGCCCGATCCGGGTCCCGCGAATAGGCATCGAGATACGCGGCCCGGAAGTCCGACATCGGCTCGGTCCACCCGGCGGTGGGGATGACCTCGAAGTCCAGTTCGCGGGAGAGGGGGAAGAGTCCCTCCATGTACTCGGGGAAGCGGCGGACCCGCGGCTCCTCGACCGTCCCGGTGGCTTCGAACTCGGCCCATGCCCGGTCCCAGCGGTTGGGCGGGATCTCCGTCAGCCAGTAGTCAGGATCGATCTCCCGCACCAGATCGCTCACGACTTCCAGACTGAACAGCTCGCTGGTCTCGTGGCCCGAGTGGATCATCCCCAGCACGACGACCTCGTTGAGCACCGCCTCCTCTCCTGAGGCAGCCGATGATTCCGCCGCGGGCGACCGCGCAGTCGGCGCCAGTTCGACCAGCGTGCCCGAGATCTCGTTCGCCACGAACACGCGCTCGCCGTCCGGGTGCACCCGGAGGACGATGGGCTGCTCGCCGACCTCCAGCCGCTGCACGACGGCGCGGGACTCGAGGTCGATGACGGAGACGGTGCTCCCGCCCGCGTTGTTGACCAGCGCATGGCGGCCGTCCGCGGGCACCGCGACGGAGAACGGCCGGGGGCCGAGGCCCTCCGACACCCGGCCCGTGACCGCGAAGGACGCGGTGTTGATAAAGGCCACCTCGTCCGACCCGCCACAGGCGACGACGTACGTGACCTGGTCGGGCGTGAGTGCCCCGCCCGGTGGGCCGGGACACGCCTCGACCGTGGCGTCCAGCTCACCGTTCAGGAGGTCGATGACGGAGACGGATCCCGCGTCGAGGTTGGGGACGAAGGCGTGGGACCCGTCCCACATGACGTCCGCGGGATAGGGGCGATCGCCGGTGGCGTGGAACGCGCGCGGCGTGCCCTCGCGGGTGTCCACCGTCCACAGCCGGTCGGAGAACTCGGTCGTGATCCAGGTCTCTCCGCGCACGGTCCCGGGCGTGAACAGCGACGGACCCGCCCCGACGTCCCACACGGCGCCGGGAACGATCCGGCCCTCCTCGTCGAGCCGGATGAGCGTCGAATCCCGGAACTGGCTCACGAGCCAGCCGCCGTCGACGCGGACGAGGTCGAGCGGCGCGTCCCCCGCTTCCCAGCGCGCCACGACGGCGGACGCGGAGAGATCCACGACCGCGATCCCGCCTTCGCCGCTCAAGGCGACCCAGGCCGTGTCTCCGTCCGCGCTGAACCGGATGCCGTGCGGGGCGGCGCCCACGTCGATCGTCGTGACGACCCGGAAGGGCTCCTCGGTGTCGACCGGCTGCCGCGGCGACTCGGCGCAGGCGGCCGCCGCGAGCGCCGCCGCGATGGCCGCGCCCGGGAGGGCTTGGTGCGAGCACACGAATTGTCTCATCTTTGACTCCCTGGCCGGTCGGAACCGCGGTCGCGCAAGCTCGTCCGCGACCCGATGGGACGCAACGAGCGACCAGGCAGCGCGAGATCTCCCGAACCCTGGAGGACGGACGAACGGCATGTACGCCTGGAAGACGCCCTGCCGGCTCCTCTACGCGTCACTGGCAGCGCTGCTGGTGGCGCTCGGGTGCGGAGACGCCACGGGTCCCGAATCGCCCGCGGCGGGCGAGATCGTCTTCACCTCGATCCGCGAGAGGTTCATGCGCATCTGGGTGGCGAACGCGGACGGGACGGGGCAGCGGCCCCTCACGCCGGAAGGGGAGACGAACCTCGAGCCCAGCTGGACGCCGGACGGTTCACGCATCGTGTTCACGAGCTGGCTCGACGGTAACCCCGACATCTTCGTCATGGATGCGGACGGCTCGGACTGGAGGCCGGTGACGCGGGACACCGCGTATGACCGGTCCGGACGCCTGTCCCCGGACGGGAAGCGCGTAGTGTTCGTCTCCGAGCGCAGCGGGGATCCGGACATCTGGGTGATCGACGTGGACGGATCGAATCCGGTCAACCTCACCAGGAGCCCGTCGTCGTTCGACGTGGATCCGGACTGGTCGCCCGACGGCGCCCGGATCGTCTTTGCCTCGGACCGCGGCGGGGGCCGGCAGTTCTCGCTGTGGACGATGGGGGCCGACGGGACGGGGCTCACGCGGCTTCCCGCCGAGGGCGGCGCGCGTTCCCCGTCCTGGTCGCCGGATGGATCGCGGATCGTGTTCACGTCCTACCGGGACATCGGCGACGCGGAGATCTACGTGATGCGGGCGGATGGCAGCGGCCAGACCAACCTCTCGGGACGCGCCGGAGTGGACGAACTGCCGCGCTGGTCGCCGGACGGCGAGTACGTGCTGTTCTCGACCAAGCGGGACGGGAACTCCGAGATTTACGTGATGGGCGCGGACGGATCGGAGCCGGTGAACGTCACGCGTCACCCGCGCTGGGATGCCATGGCCGCATGGAGGCCGTAGTGTGCGTGCGGCGCCCGGGGTCGGGCCCCACCGTCAACCCTCAGGGGGATCAGTCAGGGGGATAAGCCGAATGATGTGCATGCGCGATGTTGCCACCACTCTCGTCCTCGCCGTCCTCCCCGTGACCGCCGCCGCGTGCGGCACCGCGGATGCGGAGAGCCTGAGAAACTCGTCAAGTCAGGAGGCCGCGATGAATGCTCCGGGGTCCATGGCGGGGCGATCCACCGTCTACGCGCCGAACGGAATGGTCGCGACGAGTCAGCCCATGGCGTCGAGCGTCGCGCTCGGCGTGCTGCGCGACGGCGGCAACGCGTTCGACGCGGCGATCGCGGCCTCGTCCGTGCTCTCGCTCGTCGAGCCGCACATGACGGGACTGGGCGGCGACCTGTTCGCGCTCTTCTGGTCCGCGGAGGAGGGGCGACTCGTCGGCCTGGACGCGACGGGCCGCGCGGGGACCCACATGACGCCGGAACGGATCCGGGCGGACGGCTACGACCGCGTGCCGGGCTCGGGGCCGGGCGCGGTGACCGTGCCGGGAGCGATCGCGGGCTGGGGCGCCCTCAACGAGAAGTACGGGAGCCGCCCGCTCGCCGAACTCGTGGCGCCGGCCATCGCGCTGGCCGAGGAGGGCTTTCCCGTCACCCCGATCATCGCGGGCCAGTGGCGGGGGCAGCTTGGCAAGCTGCAGGCGGACCCGGGAGCCGCGGCGACCTACCTGATCGACGGCGAGCGGGCACCCGAAGCGGGCGAGTGGTTCAGGAACCCCGACTTCGCGCGTTCCCTGCGCACGATCGCGGCGGAAGGCCCGGCCGCCATGTACGGAGGTGAGCTGGGCACGCGGGTGGCCGAGGGACTCGCGGAACTCGGCGGCTACCTGACGCCGGCCGACATGGCGGCGATGGAGGTGCGCTGGGTCGAGCCGCTGTCGATGGACTACAAGGGGTGGACCATCTGGGAACTGCCGCCCGCCGGCCAGGGCGTCGCCGCCCTGCAGATGATGGGCATGCTCGAGCCGTTCGACCTGGCGGGCATGGGGCATAACTCGCCCGAGTACCTCCACCACCTGATCGAGGCGAAGAAGGTCGCTTTCGCGGACCTGGCCAGGCACGTCGGGGATGCCGACCACATGGAGATCGACCCGAAGCAACTCCTCGACCCCGACTACCTCGCGTCGCGGCGGGCGCTCATCAACCCGGCCGTGGCCGCCGAGCGCGTCGAGCCCGGCGAGTTCGCGACGGCCACGGAGACGATCTACCTGTCGGTCGCCGACCGCTACGGGAACATGGTCTCCTTCATCCACTCCATCTACGGCTCGTTCGGCTCCGGCGTCGTCGTCCCGGGGACGGGGTTCGTGCTGCAAAACCGGGGGGCCGGGTTCACGCTGGAGGACGGACACCCGAACCAGGTCGCGCCCGGCAAGCGGCCCTTCCACACGCTCATCCCCGGGTTCGTGACGCGGGACGGCGAGCCGCTGATGGCGTTCGGCGTCATGGGCGGGTCGATGCAGCCGCAGGGACACACGCAGGTCGTGCTCAACATGATCGAGTTCGGGATGGACCCGCAGCAGGCGATCGACGCGGCCCGCTTCCGCCACATGGGCGGGCTCCGGGTGGCGGTCGAGCGGCTGACCGACGGACTCGAAGCCGGCATGAGCGCACTCGGCCACGAACTCGTGGACTGGGAGGGCGCCTCGTTCGGCGGCGGTCAGCTCGTCATGAAGCTGGAGCGCGGCTGGGCCGGCGCGTCGGACCCCCGCAAGGACGGCCTCGCCATCGGCCACTGACGACGCGCAATCGTGACGTTGGGCTATCCGGCCGCGCGGGGCATTTCCGCTGGTAGGGGGAGGTCCCTCGCCATGTCCAGATCGTAACCTGTCTGGAGATTGAGCCAGAATCGCGCCGATGTTCCAAAGTAGTGGGACAACCGCAGGGCGGTGTTGGCGGTGACCGCACGCCTTCCATGCACAATCTGGTTGATTCGGCCCGGAGCCACGTCGATGTCCTTTGCCAGACGGTACTGACTGATTCCCATCGGCTCCAGAAACTCTTCCAGCAGCACCTCGCCGGGATGAACCGGCGCGAGCGTTTTTTCAGGCATTGCACTCACCTAATGGTAGTCGACGATCTCGACGTCGTACGCGTTTCCGGAGCGCCAGAGGAAACAGATCCGCCACTGCTTGTTGATGCGAATGCTGTACTGATCGGCCCGATCGCCCTTCAGTTTCTTCAACCGATTGCCCGGCGGCACCCGGAGATCCGCAAGATCAACGGCCGCGTCGAGCATCCTGAGCTTTCGGAGCGCGCTTCGCTGAACGTCCGGCGCCAGTCGCGGAACGGTACGGCGCTGGAAGAGGCGCTCGGCATCACGGTCGCGGAATCTCTTGATCACCTGGAATAGTAACGCGACGCGTTATTGACGTCCAGCGTTATTAGTTGCGAGCAGACCCAGGTAGCGGCTGGGCCGGCGCGTCGGACCCCCGCAAGGACGGCCTCGCCATCGGCCACTGACGACCGACGGCGAGGCCCCGGCGGCCAGCCGGGGAGGCAGCTAGCCGGGGAGGCGGCGGCCGGGGGTCCAGGGTGCGCCGGCGGCTTCGAGCGCGCTTTCGGCGTTGGCGAAGGCGCCGTCCATGAAGTTCCGGAACTCCGACATCCACACGCCGAAGTCCGTCTCGGCGATCTCCAGGTTGCGGCGGTGGGTGGCCGTCGGCGTCTGGCGCGTGTCCCAGTGGCCGCCGATCACCCGTCCCACGCGGTTCGAGATCGAGGGCACGGTGGGCTCGTTGAGGCGCTGCCGGGCGGGGTCGCCGAAGAGACGGATCGAGAAGTCCTGCAGGCCGGCGCCCAGCGCATCGAGGTCTCCGAACAGTTCCAGCGGTGCGGCGGGCGCCTCGAGGAGCGCGGCCCGCATGTGGCGGAGCCGGTCGCGGGCGCGGCCGACCTCTTCGCCCGCCGAGGCGATGCGGCGGCTCAACTCCGACGTTTCGTGCTGGAAGGCGACGACGGCGACGAAGTCCGTGCCGGGCTCGGCCGTGGGCACCGGCTTCACCTCAAACGTCTGCGCCTGACCGACTTCCCGCGCGCCCTCGGTCGTGACGACGACGAGTTGCGCGGAGTATTCGCCCGGGGCGACGAGGGGTCCCTGGGGCGGTCCCACCCACGGCGGCGTGAAGCCGGGGACCGTGAGGTCGATGGGATCGGGCGCGGGAGCCCGCAGGTCCCAGCTCACGCGGTGCAGCCCCTGGCTGGCGGGGCCGGTCACCCAGCGCACGGTTCGACCGTCCCCATCGGCGATCGCGATTAGCGCCCGGGGGCCGCTCTCCGTCGCCTCCTCGTTCAGCACGTCGTAGCCGGGGAACGCCACGTCTCCCCCGGCCGCTCGCACCTCCGCTTCGGCGGCGCGGCGCGCCGCCGCCATCGTCGTCGATGTCTCGGGCAGGTAGTAGGAGATCACGGCGCCGAAGTCCGGGTTCGGCGCCGTGTAGTCATCCGACCCCAGCGTCGGCTTGCCGCGCGCCTGCATCGGGACCGAGGGGATGTACCACCACGCGTCGCGAACCGGGAACAGCGCCCCGCCGTCCGCGGCGGCCACGGCGGCGTTCTCCCCGCCCGCCAGTTCGCGCAGCGGCGTGTAGTCGTCCAGCACCTGGAAGCCGCGGCCGAAGGTCGACCCGACCACGTCGTTGTCGCGGCGCTGGACCTCGATATCCCGGTGCGGGATCGTGGGCCCGGGGAGCATGTGCCAGTTCTCGCCGCCGTTCACGCTCGCGTACATCCCGAACTCGGCCCCGAGGAAGAGAAGGTTCGGGTTCAGGTGGTCCTGCTCGATCGCCCACAGGATGGTCCCGTTCGGCAGATCTCCCGCGATCGAGCGCCACGTCCGGCCCCCGTCGTTGCTCTCGAACACGAGCGGCCGGAAGTCGCCCTCCTTGTGGTTGTCCGCCACGGCAAAGACCGTCGCCGCGTCGAACTGCGACGCTTCCACGTCGTTGATGAACGCCCGTTCGGGCACCCCGGGGAGGGCGTTCGCGAGCCGCCAGTTCGCCCCGCCGTCCTCCGTCGCGTGAATGAGTCCGTCGTCGCTGCCCGTGTAGATGACGCCCGCCGTCACCGGCGACTCGGAGATCCCGGTGAGGGTCGCGTACTTGGACATGGCGCCGTTGTCGATGAGGTCGTCGACGCTCCATACGCGGCCCATGAACTCCAGCTCGTAGCGGTTCACGTCCGTCGTCAGATCGCCGCTGATCGCCGTCCAGGAGTTGCCGCGGTCGTCGCTCGCCCACACGCGCTGCGAGCCGTGGTAGATGCGGTCGGCGTTGTGCGGGCTGATGAGGACCGGCGCGTCCCAGTTCCAGCGTTCGGGCGGGTCGCCGGGCGCGGGCTGCGCCTGGATGTCGAGCGCTTCCTCGCTCTCCCGGTCGTAGCGGTAGAGGTTCCCCTGCTGCGTTTGCAGGTAGAGGATGTCGGGGTCCCTCGGATCGATCTGGACCGCGTAGCCGTCCGCCCCCATGGGCACGTACCAGTCCCGGTTCCGCACGCCCTCGATGTTCGTGGTGCGGGCGGGGCCCCACAGGGTGCCGAGGTCCTGCGCGCCGCCGAGCACGTTGTAGAACGGCTCCGCGTTGTCGAGCGTCAGCTTGTAGAACTGCGAGATGGGCATGTTCGGGAAGTGCCGGAAGGTGCGGCCGTCGTCGAAGCTCTCGTACAGCCCGGCGTCCGTGCCGACGATCAGGTGCTGCGCGTCCTCCGGGTCGATCCAGAGCGCGTGGTTGTCGCTGTGCTTGTCGCGCGCCGTCTCGAGGTTGCCGAAGGTCGCGCCCCCGTCCCGCGTGACCTGGATGAAGACGTCCATCTGGTACACGACGTCCGCGTCGTGCGGCGAGGCCTCGATCTCCTGGTAGTAGTGGGGGCCGGTGCCGCCGGAGATGTAGGAGTTCCGCCGCTCCCAGCTCTCCCCCTTGTCGAGGGACCGGTAGAAGCCGCGCTCCTCGTCGTTCGCCTCCATGGTCGCGTACACGACCTCGGGGTTCGCCGGCGTGACGGCGAGTCCGATCTTGCCCACGTCGCCGCTCGGGAGCCCGGCCGTGATCCGGCGCCAGCTCTCGCCGCCGTCGGTGGATTTGTAGATGCCCGAGTTCGGACCGCCGGCGAGGTGTCCCCAGATCTTGCGGCGCCGCTCATACGCCGCTGCGTAGACCATGTCCGGGTTGCCGGGCGCGAACTCGATGTCGGTGACGCCCGTGTTCTCGTCGATCTCCAGCACGAGCCGCCACGAGTCGCCGCCGTCGGTGGACTTGTACACGCCCCGGTCGCCGCCCGCGGCCCAGAGGGAGCCCTCGGCCGCCACCAGGATCACGTCGGTGTCGCGCGGATCGATGAGGATCTTCCCGATGTGCTGCGAGTCCCGGAGGCCGACGTTCTCCCACGTCTCCCCGCCGTTGCGGCTGCGGTAGAGGCCGTCCCCCCAGCCGACGTGGCGCCCGCTCACGTTCTCCCCGGTCCCCACCCACATCACGTCGGGGTTGTCGGGATCGATCGCGACGTCGCCGATCGAGTACACGGACTGGTCCTCGAAGATCGCGTCCCACGTCACGCCCGCGTTCGTCGTCTTCCACACCCCGCCGGAGCCGACCGCGATGTACCAGGTGCTGCTCCGGTGCGGGTGCACGGCGATGTCCGCGATCCGGCCGCCCATCAGCGCGGGACCGATCTCGCGCAGGGGGAGGCCGGCGACGACTTCCGCCACCAGCGCCTGATCGACCTCCTGCGCCCGAACTTCCGGCGCCCGGGAGAGTGAGGCTCCGGTAAGCCCCATCAGGACGCCCAAACCGACCATCAACCGCACGCGCAACGCCTGCCGCCTCGACGAATCCGTCATCTCGCTGCTCTCCTTGTTGTCACGGCTACCGGGGCGACCGGGAACGCCAGGCCGCGGCCAGCGCCCGGTCGAACGTCATGAGGTCGTCGGGCTCCCGCCGGATGCAGGAGGAAAGATGAACGAGGTCTCGCGCCCCAAGTTCCGGGTGCTGGACCAACAGATTGCGGGCTAGCTCGACATCTGCTCTCTCGACCGGCCACACGTCGGCCAGACAGCTCTGCGCCAAGGTGAACGCGTCCGCGAGGTTGGGCTCTGTCTTCCCAGAGCGCATGTAGACGTGGATCAACTCCTGGAGCACCTCCGCGGAGGTCACGAGCCTCTGGGAACGCTGCAACGATCGAGCGACGAGCTCCCGCGCCTCGTCGCGCAGTGGGTGCTCGCCTCCGACGTGATACATGAAGACGTTCGTGTCTACGAAGATCACTCGATCTCCTGCCGACAAGACCGGGTCTCCGCGAGCATTTGCTTGATCTCGGGCCAATCCAGTTCCCGCGCGCCCGGCGGGTGCCGCGCATCGCACGCCGCTTCGAACTCCTGCAGTTCCTCGACGGTGAAGCGACCTCGGCCGATCATGTCACTTCCAATCCATCGACCTTGGACTCCTCGATGAGGCGCTTGTATTCGGGCCAGTCGAGTTCCTTCCGACCGGCTTGGCGTACGTCGCACGCGGCGTTGAACTCACGCAGTTCCTCCAGAGTGAAGAGGCGTGGGCGTGCGGCGTGCAGCCTCTCGTCGGCCGCGTCGCGCAGCCACTGCCCGAGGGACTTGCCCTCGCGCTCCGCTTGGGCCTGGTAGCGGATCTTCGCGGTCTCCTTAACGACGAAGTGAATGCGTGACATGACAAACTCCTTCCTCATGCACAACTCGATTGCACAATCACATTGTGCAGGTGCAACACATCGATGTCAACGATCGAGGGGCGGGGCGGGGGGCGGCGGGCGGCGGTGGTTTGTCGCCTGCTCGTAGGCGTAGCCGAAGCCGAGGAGCATCGCCTCCGTGAAGGGGCGGCCGAGAAACTCGAGACCCACCGGGAGGCCGTCGTCCGTGAATCCGGCGGGCACCGTGAGCGCCGGGAAGCCGGTCAGCGGGCTCAGCGAGCGGTTGTCGCCGAGGGCGTAGCGGTCGTTCGGGGCGGGATTCGTCTCCACATCGTCGGCGATCGGGGCCGGCGGATGGTCGAAGGTGGCGTAGACGAAGGCGTCGAGATCGTGCTCCGCCATCGTCGCGATGACATCCTCCCGGACCTGGTCACGCGCGAGCAGGTATTCGAGATAACCGGGGTCGCGGGTCGTCTTCCCCAGGAGATCGGCCATGCCGGCGGCCCGCCACGGGTTGACGCGCCCGGAGAGGAGAATCGAGGCCAGCGTGCGGTACGGCGGGTCGCGGAGTTCGGCGAGGTAGGCGTCCGTCACCTCCTCGGTCTCGTAGGAGTTGGCGCCGAAGATGGTGCTTACCCGCTCGATCCCGGGGATGGCGACGTCGAATACTTCGGCCCCCAGGTCGCGGAGAGCGCCGATCGCCACCTCCATCCGGGCGCGCACCTGCCGGAACCCTTCCGATGATGTGTCCACGGAGCGGTCCATCGGCTCGCGGATGACGCCGATCCGGGCGTCCGCCAGCGCCCCCGCGTCGAGTCCGGCCGCGTAGGAGTCCGGGACCTGTCCCACGGAGTACGCGGTCACCGGGTCGTTGGGGTCGTAGCCGGCGATGACGTCGAGGAGGATGGCCGCGTCCATCACGGTGCGGGTCATCGGACCCATCGTGTCGGTCGTGGGGTTGGCGGGCATCATCCCGAACCGGCTCACGAGCGGAAGCGTGGGACGGAGGCCGACGAGCGAGGCGACGGCCGCCGGACCCCGGATGGAGCCTCCCGTGTCTTCGCCGATGCCGATGAGGCCGAGATTCGCCGCCACGCCGGAGCCGGTGCCGCCGGAGGAACCGCTCGGGTTCCGCCCCGTGTCGTACGCGTTGCGGATGATCCCGAACCCGGACCCCACGTAGCGCGAGGCGAACTCCCCCATGTTCGTCTTCGCGATGATGAGGGCGCCCGCCTCCTTCATCCGCGTGACGATGGTGCCGTCCCGCTCCGACATGTAGCCCGCGAAGAGCGCCGACCCGTAGGTCGTCGGCATGTCGGTCGTCTCGACCTGATCCTTGAGGAGGACGGGGATGCAGTGCAGCGGCCCGGTGAGGCCGCCGGAGGCGAAGGCGGCGTCGAGGGTCCGGGCTTCCTCGACGGCTCGCGGGTTGACGACGGCGATCGCGTTGAGCCGCGGCCCCTGTTTGTCGTAGGCCTCGATGCGCGCCAGGTAGCTCGCAACCAGGCCCTCGCACGTGAGATCGCCCGATTGGAAGGCCGCGTGGACCTCCGCGACCGTGGTCTCTTCGACCGCGAATGCCTGCGCGTGGAGCGGGAGGGGGGCCGCCGCGAACGCGAGGGCGAACGCGAGGGCGAATGAGAGGGCCAACCGGATTGCGATCGACGTTCGAGCAGACATGGCAGCACCTGTCCTCGGGGGAAACTCGATGAGTCGCCGTTGATATGGATCCGTAGCCTCAACTTTAGCGAGACGTGATCCGACCGGAAGGCGTATCTGGTTTCTTGATCCCAACCGTGGTGCATGCATATCTTGACAGCGAATGCAGTCATATGATGCCATCAACGGAGATGACCGGTGAAGACGTTGACGGTGCGAGGCGTGCCAGCCGAGTTGGGGCAGGCGCTGAACGATGAGAAGCGGCGGCGCGGGACATCCCTCAACCAGACCGTGCTGGACCTTCTCAAGCAGAGTCTGGGTGTCGGAACGCCTCGATCGAACGGACTGCGACGCTTCTCCGGGGGTTGGACCGACGCGGAATTCCGCGAGTTCGAGACTGCCACCCGCGATTTCGGAAAGATCGACCCGGAAATGTGGGAATGAGCCGCTACTGCCTGGACACCTCGGCCTACAGCCGCCTGCGGAGGGGTAACGAGCGAATCGCGCATCTCCTGGATGCGGCCATCTGGGTGGGCGTGCCGACCGTAACGCTCGGGGAACTCCGGTTCGGTTTCCTGGGTGGCGCTCACAGGACGCGCAACGAGACCGAGTTGTCGGAGTTTCTCGGGGCGCCACCGGTCGAGGTGGTGGCGGTCGACGACGCGGTAGCCCGTTGTTACGCCGAGATCGTGGCCGACCTGAAGCGGGCGGGGACACCGATCCCGACCAACGACGCGTGGATCGCGGCCTGCGCGGCCCACACGGGGTCCACCGTATTGACCAGCGATGGACACTTCGAGCAGATCGCCAGGATCGGCACGTTGCTCGTGGCCTGAGAGTACGAGGCCGCGTCAGCCCGCTCCGGTCCGGCAGAAGCGGATGGCGGTGACGGCGAGGATGCGGGCGAGTTCGACGAGGTCGGCGGCGCGGATGCTCTCGTCGGGGCGGTGGGCCTCGCGGACATCGCCGGGGCCGAAGAGCACGGTGGGCACTTGGCCGTGGTTGACGAGGAGCCGCATGTCCGCGCCGTAACGCACGCCCCCGACGCGAGGCGCCGGGCCGCCGAACGCCCGCGCGGCGCCGGCCAGCGTGCTCACGACAGGGTCGCGCGCGTCCGTCCGGGCGGGGGCGAACTGCGCCCCGACCCACTCGACAGTGGGCGGGTGGTCGCGCAGCCAGGCGTCACCGGACGCGGCCTCGGCCACGGCGTCCTCCAGCGCGCGGCGCGCCCTGGCCAGGTCCTCCCCGGGCGCGACGCCGTAGCGCCCCTCCACGACGAGGCTCTCGGCCACGGTCGAGGGCCAGATGCCCGCCCGGAGCCGTCCCATGGTGAGGGCGTACGGCAGCGCTTCCCCGCGGAACAGCGGCTCGGCCACGTCGCGGTTCCGATCCGCTTCGAGGGCCCGGAGCCGCTGGAAGATCGGGATGAACTTCTCGACCGGGTCCACACCCTCTTCCCGCAACGCCCCGTGCGCCGCGAGCCCGGGGACGGTGAGCCGGAAGCTGAGCGCGCCGGCCTGCGCGGGCGCGATGACGAACTCCGTCGGCTCGACGACGATCGCTCCGTCGCCGCTGTGCCCGCGCTCGATCGTCGCCAGCGTCCCGGCGCCCCCGTCCTCCTCGCCGATCACGCTCTGGATCTGCAGGGCGCCGTCCAGTTCGATGTCGGCGTCGCGCAGCGCCCGCGCCGCCGCCAGCGCGCCGCAAAGCTGCCCCTTCATGTCCACGACCCCGCGCCCGAACAGGCGCCCGTCGCGCTTCGTGAGTTCGAAGGGCGGGTGCGTCCAGCGCTCGAGCTCGCCGGCGGGGACGACATCGACGTGGCCGTTCAGGATCAGCGTGCGGCCCTCGCCGCGTCCCATGGTCCCGACCACGCCAAGGCCTTCGTGCCGCTGCACGTCGGCGGTATAGGCGGGGTGCCGGCGCAGGCGCTCGAAGTCGATCTCCCACACGTCCGTCTCGAGACCGATGGCACGCATCTCGGCGGCGACCCGCTCCTGGGCAGGCGTCTCGCAGTTCGCGACGCTCTCGATCGCGATCAGGTCGGCAAGGAGCGCGAAGAGCCGGCCCGCGTCCACCGCCTCCGCGGCGCGGCGTTCCTCGCGCTTCAGCACGCCGCCGTCAGCGCGCACCGCGTTCCCGCGGGAACGTCCTGTCGCCTGCCCTTTCCGATCACCCGGCATCGTCTCCCTCTCGCCTGCGTGGATCGCGGAGTATGTCACCGATCCGGCCCTGCGGGCGACCCGGCCCGGGTGGTCTCGTCCCCGCGTTCCGCAACGGCTACCGTACCGGCTGGAGCGGGACCCAGCTCAAACGAACCACGGAGTATGATCGATGCGCGTCCGGACACGACATTCGTTCACGAGACTTGCCGCGACGACGTTGGCCATCGGGATTCTGGCCACCGTCCCGCTCGCGGCGCAGTCCGTCACGCCCGAGGGGGACCCAGGCCTCGGCCGTCTCCTGGCGGAGATCGAACGCCTGGCGCCGAGCAGCGGTGGCACGGTGGGCGTGGGCGCCGTCCACATCGAGACGGGCCGCGCGGTGTGGTTCAACGAGGACGAGCGCTTCCCCATGGCCTCGACCTACAAGGTCCCGATTGCGGTGCAACTCCTGTCCCGGGTCGACCGCGGCGAGATCTCGCTGGCGGACATGGTCGAACTCGAACCCGCGGACATCCATCCGGGCAGCGGCACGATCTCGAACCTGTTCGACGACCCCGGCGTGGCGCTCTCGCTCCGGAACCTGATGGAACTGATGCTCCTCATCTCCGACAACAGCGCGACGGACCTCACCCTCACGGCAGCCGGCGGACCCGACGCGGTGAACGCGCGCATGGCGGAACTGCAGGTCGACGGGCTGAGCGTGGACCGGCCGACCTCGTCGCTGATCGGAGACTATTCCGGCGTCGACACGCCCGCGGACGGCCGCATCTCGATGTCGGAGTTCCGGGGACGGGCCGCCGACGTGTCGGCAGCCGAGCGCGCGGCGGCGCGGGAGGCCTTCTCGACCGATGCGCGCGACACGTCCACGCCCCGCGCGATGGCACACTTGCTGGCCATGACCTGGGCGGGGAAGGCGCTGGGCTCGAAGAACACGGAGGTCTTCAAAGACGTCATGCTGCGGGTCCAGACGGGCACCGGCCGCATCAAGGGCGTGCTGCCGCCCGGCACGCCGGTCGGCCATAAGACGGGGACGATCGGCGGGACCACCAACGACGTCGGGTACATCTACCTTCCGGACGGGGCCGGGCACGTCATCACGGTCGTGTTCGTCAAGGACTCGGAGCGTTCGGTCCCGGCGCGCGAGGCGACGATCGCCCAGATCTCGCGCGCGATCTACGACTACTTCCTGTTCAACCCGGGGACCCCGGCGGATCCGGCCGCGGACCGCGCCAACCCCCGCTACGGCGTGTGGAAGCTGCGCTCCAACGCGCCGGCCCCGGCGATCAACGTCATGACGTACGAGCCGTGGGGAGACGGGGGGATGAAGATCACCGTGGAGTCGACGAACGCCCGCGGCGGCGAAGCGAAGTGGAGCTACGATACCATGTTCGATGGCGAATTCCGGCCCGTGACGGGACGGGACGGGGTCGAGACGGCGGTGGAGGTCGTCGACCGTTACACGAACCGGATCACGAGCCGGCGGGACGGCCAGGTCACGCAGGTCATCATCAACGTCCTGTCCGAGGACGGGAACCGGATCGACAACGAGTACCGGAGCACGGACGCGGACGGGAACGAGCGCGTCTCGCACGCGGTGTACGAGCGCATCGGCGGCTGAGACGGGTGGGAACGGCAATGTCCAGGGACTACGACGCGATCATCATCGGCGCCGGCGTCATCGGCGTCTGCACGGGGTTCGAGCTGGCCAAGCGCGGGTTCCGGACGCTCAACGTCGACAAGCTCCCCGCCGCCGGGTACGGCTCGACCTCGAACACCTGCGCCATCATCCGGCTCCACTATTCGACGCCAGACGGCGTCGCCATGGCGCGCGAGTCCTACTTCTACTGGCTCGACTGGGGGAAATACGTCGGCGTGCCGGACCCCTCCGGGCTCGCGCGCTACGTAAACACCGGCTGCCTCGTCACGAAGACGGAGAAGAACCACTACCTGCAGCGGGTGAAGGAGAGTCTCGGCGAACTCCACGTCGCTTACGAGGACCTGGACGCGGAGGGGATGCGCGAGAAGCTCTCTGTCCTCGACACGCGGCAGTTCGGCCCTCCCGTGACGGAGGAGGACCCGGCGTTCGGCCGGCCGACGGGCGGGAACGTGGCCGGGGCCGTCTACATCCCGGAATCCGGCTACATCAACGACCCGCAACTCTGCTGCCACAACGTTCAACTCGGGTGCGAGGCGCACGGAGGCGAGTTCCGCTTCAACACGGAGGTGACTGAGATCCTCCGGGAGAACGGGAGGGTCGCGGGCGTCCGCCTGAAGGACGGGTCCGAGGTGCGGGCGCCGGTCGTGGTGAACGTGGGCGGGCCTCACTCCTTCGTCATCAACCGCATGGCGGGGGTCGAGGAGGGGATGAACATCAAGACGCGCGCCCTGAAGCAGGAGGTCTGTCACGTACCCGCGCCGGAGGGCGTCGACTATAACGTCGTCGGGATGCTGATCTCGGACAGCGATATCGGGTGCTATTCGCGGCCGGAAGTGGGGAACCACATCCTGATCGGTTCGGAGGACCCGCCCTGCGACGATCTGGAGTGGGTGGAAGACCCGGACGACTATGACAATACGTTCAGTTATCAGTGGAGGACGCAGGTCCTGCGCGAGGCCCAGCGGGTGAAGGGACTCCCCGTGCCGGAGGCGCGGCAGGGGCTCGTCGACCTCTATGATGTTTCCGATGACTGGATCCCGATTTATGACAAGTCGGACCTGCCCGGCTTCTACATGGCGGTGGGGACGTCGGGGAACCAGTTCAAGAACGCGCCGGTCGCGGGGCAGCTCATGGCGGAACTCATCGAGCAGGTCGAGGGCGGGCGCGACCACGACGCCGATCCGGTCCGGTTTCATATGAAGTATACGAGACGGGACTGTGACCTCGGGTTCTTCAGCCGGCTGCGGACGATGAACCCGGATTCGTCCTACTCGGTCATCGGCTGACCCTCCACGCGTCGACCCGCGTGCCGTGAGCCCTGGAGCGCTGGGGAGGCTGGGGAGACTGAAGTCCGCGCTCGGGGAGGGCGTGTTCCGGCCGGGCCGCCTGTGGGAGGAGAGGCCGCTCCGCCGCCGTTACGACGTGGTGATCATCGGGGGCGGCATCCACGGGCTCGCCACGGCCTACTACCTCGCGAAAGACCACGGCGTCCGGGATATCGCCGTGCTCGAGAGCCAGTACATCGGCTTCGGGGGCTCCGGGCGGAACACCGCGATCGTGCGGGCGAACCAGCGCACGCAGGAGAACGTCCCGCTCTATGACGAGGGGCTGAAGCTGTGGCCCATCCTCACGGACGAACTCGACTTCAACCTCATGTTCCACAACTGCGGCAACCTCAACCTCGCGCACAGCGAGGCGGCGGTGGCCGCGTTCCGGCTCTCCATCAACACGGCGAACTTCTGCGGCGTGCGCTCGGAACTGCTCGATCCGCCGCAGTGCAAGGAACTGGTCCCGGCGCTGGACGTGTCGGACCGGCCCGCGCACCCGATCCAGGCCGGCATGTACCACCCGCCCGGGGGCGTCGTGCGCCACGACGCGGTGGTGTGGGGACTCGCCCGGGGCGCCAGCCTGCACGGAGCCTCGATCCACCAGGGCGTGGAGGTTCAGGGGATCGACACGGAGGGCGGGCGCGTGACGGGCGTGCGGACGAGCGCGGGGCCGATCGGCTGCCGGAAGCTGGGGATCATGGCCGGCGGGTACGGACCGGCGGTCGCGGCCATGCTCGACATCGAACTGCCGGTGAACCCGCTCACGATCCAGGCGATGGTCACGCAGCCGCTGAAGCCCTTCCTGCACCACGTCGTGAGTTCGGGGGCGTACCACGTCTACGCGAATCAGACGCTGAAGGGGGAGATCGCGACGGGCGCGCACATGGACCCGCAGGTGAACTACACGACGGACGTCACGGCGGGCTACTTCAAGCACCAGGCCGAGGCGCTGACGGACTTCATGCCGTGTCTGAAGGGGGTGCGCTTTCTGCGCGTGTGGGCGGGGCTGGCGGACATGACGCCGGACATGGCACCCATCCTCGACGGCAACTTCGCCCATGAGGGGCTCTACCTCGACGTGGGATGGGGATACTTCGGCTTCAAGTCCGGCCCGGTGGCGGGGAAGTACATGGCCGAGTTCATGGCGCGCGAGGAGGCGCCTGAGATCCTGCGCCCGTTCGCGCTGCGCCGCTTCCTCGAGAACCGGCACATGGGGGAGACGGCCACGACCATGAAGTACGGACAGTGGGACTGACGACGCCGTGACGTTCCGGTTGATGTGCCCGGTGTGCGGGAAGCGCGACGTGTACGAGTTCACGTACGGAGGGCCGGAGCGGGGACCGAGGCCAGCCGAGGCAGATGCCGCCGAGGCGCACTTCCGCTGGGCGCAGTTCCGCATGAACCGCCCGGAGCCGCAGGAGGAGTGGTGGCACCACGCGGCAGGCTGCGGCGTCTGGTTCTCGACGTGGCGCGACCCGGCCACGAACCGGGAGACGCGGCCCGGCGGCGGGGCGGGCGAGGATGAGGCGAGCCTGGGAGACTCGTCGTGAGCCGGCTGCCGCCGTCCCCAACGGAGCGGATCGACCGCTCCCGGCCGCTCGGCTTCCGCTGGTGCGGGCGCACGCTCGAAGGATTCGAGGGAGATACGGTGGCGTCGGCGCTCTGGGGCGCGGGGGTCCGCACCTTCGGCCGGAGCTTCGAGTATCACCGGCCCCGGGGGCTGTACGACCTGGAGGGGGAAGGGTCGAGCCAGCTCGTCTCGATCGACGGTGTGCCGAACCAGTCGGCGGGGACGACGCCGCTGCGCGCGGGGATGGAGGTCGGCGCGCAGAACGTGCGCGGCGACCCGCGGTTCGACGCCTTCGGCCTTCTCGACCGGCTCGACCGGTTCATGCCGGCGGGCTTCTACTACCGGGTCTTCCACCGCCCCGCGTGGGCGGCCCGGTTCTTTCAGGAGCGGATGCGGACGCTGGCCGGCCTGGGCGTGCTGCGGCTTGACGCCGTGGAGCGGGCGGACGGGGGAGTGCGGGCGGGCGCGATCAAGCGTGTGGAGCGCTACCTGCACGCGGACGTGGCGGTGGTCGGCGGCGGCCCGGCGGGGCTGTCGGCGGCGTTCGAGGCCGGACGGCGCGGCCTGCGGGTGTGCCTGTTCGAGCGCCGGCCGTGGCTGGGCGGACATCTCGACTGGCGGGTGCGGCAGGGTCGCCCGCTCGCCGATGACGTGTCGGCCCTCGTCGAGCAGGTCGAAGGGATGGGCTCGATCCGCGTGTTCCGGCACGCCCCGGTCACGGGCATCTGGGGCGAGAACCTGCTCACGGGCTTCCAGCTTGCCGGATCGGACGCGTCCGAAGGGGGGCGGGGGGAATCGCACTGGGAGTGCCGCGCGCGAGCGATCGTGGTCGCGACGGGCTCGATCGAGCGGCCGCTCGTGTTCGAGCACAACGACCGTCCGGGCGTGATGCAGGTCGACACGGCGATCCGGCTCGCGCGGACTTACGGCGTCCGGCCGGGCGCGGCCGCCGCCTTTAGCGTGGGCGACGACCTCGGGCTCGAGGCGGCGGCGGATCTGGTCGCGCTCGGCATGGACGTGCGCGTCGTCGCC
The DNA here is from genome assembly GCF_947581915.1 of Candidatus Palauibacter scopulicola. Taxonomy (NCBI): domain Bacteria; kingdom Pseudomonadati; phylum Gemmatimonadota; class Gemmatimonadia; order Candidatus Palauibacterales; family Candidatus Palauibacteraceae; genus Candidatus Palauibacter; species Candidatus Palauibacter scopulicola. The sequence continues at coordinate 41,972 of NZ_CANPWG010000046.1, read as the reverse complement.
GACGCCCGGCGCGGGGGGCACGACCCGGAGCTGGTGGACGCCCTGTCGGCCGCGGGGATCGACTTCCGGCCGGGATGGGCCGCGGCGCGCGTGCGCGGGCGGGGCCGGGTGCGGGGCGTCGAGGTGGCGGCCCGGGCGGGGAGCGGCTCGGCGGATAGCGGCGCGGGCGACTCGCTGCGCGTGGCGTGCGACGTGCTGGTGGCGAGCGCGGGGCGGCAGCCGGACATCGGGGTCCTCTCGTGCGCCGGGGCGCGGTTCCGCCACGGCGAGCGCACCCGGACCTTCGAGCTCGAGCGCCTCCCGCCCGACGTGTTCGCCGCGGGCGGCATCCTTCGGCTCACCGATCTCGAGGCGCTCACCTGTTCAGGGCGGATCGCGGGGCTCGAGGCCGCCGCGGCGTGCGGCGCGAGCGTCGCGGGGGTGCTGACCCGGGAGCGCGCGCGCCTGGCCGACCTGCCGGGGCCCGCCCGGGGCTCATCGATCGTCCGCGGACCCGCCGCCGGACCGCGTCTCGCCCCCGGCCGCAAGGCGTTCTTGGACTTCGACGAGGATGGCACGTGGAAGAACGCGGCCCAATGCGCCGCCCAAGGCTTCGACGTGCCGGAACTCGCGAAGCGCTTCGGCAACTTCGGCCTCGGGCCGGGACAGTACCGGGTGCCGGGCCAGAACCTCGCCATGGCGATGGCCGAGATCGCGGGGCGGCCGGTCGGCAGCTTCGCCGCCACCACGGTGCGTCCACCCGTCATCCCCCCTTCCCTCGCGACGCTCGCGGGCCCGGCCCACGACGTTCACAAGCGGACCCCGCTCCACGACGACCAGGCCGCGCGGGGCGCCGTGTTCCGCCGCGCGGGGCCGTGGCTGAGAGCGCGCTACTTCAGCGAGGACCGGGAGTGCCTGGAGGAGATCCGCAACGTGCGCGAGAACGTCGGCCTCCTCGACAGCTCGCCGCTGGGGAAGTTCCGGATCTGGGGGCCCGACGCCCTGCGCGCCCTGCAGCGCGTCTACGTCTCCGACATGACGCGGGCCCGGCCCGGACGCTGCACGTATTCGGCGATGTGCAACGACACCGGCAACATCATCGATGACGGCGTCGTCGTGCGGACGGGTGAGGACGAGTTCTACTTCACGACGAGTTCGAACCGGGCGGGAACCACGGTCGAGTGGCTCCGTTTCCACACGCGGTACGACGGGTGGGACTACAACCTCGTCAACCTCACCGACGCCCTCGCCTCCATCAACGTGGCCGGGCCGAACGCGCGGCGGGTGCTGGGGAAGATCACGGGCGCGGATCTGTCGGACGAGGCGTTCCCGTACCTCGGCTGCCGGGAGATCGAGGTCGGGGACGGCGTGGCGGCGCGGTGCCTGCGCCTCGGGTTCGTGGGCGAGCTGTCCTACGAACTGCACGTGGGTGCGAGTTACGCCCGGTACGTGTGGGACCTGTTATGGGAGGCCGGGGCCGAGTTCGGCATTCGCCCGTTCGGGCTCGAAGCGCAGAACTGCCTGCGGGCCGAGAAGGGACACGTGATCATCGGGACGGAGTCCGAGCAGCGCGTCACCCTCCTCGACATCGGCATGGGCTGGCTCTGGGACCGCGAGGACACGGCCTCCGGCAAGGTGGGCGCCGCCGCGCTGCGCCACTGCGAGGCGCAGTCCGGGCGGCTGAAGCTCGTCGGACTGCGGATCGACGACGACGTCGTCGCCCACCGGCCCGAGGACGGGGCGCTCGTCGTGGACGGGGAGCGGATCGCCGGCTTCGTCTGCACGACGCGGCACAGCGAGACGCTGGGCTGGCAGTACGGACTCGCCCTCGTCGAGGACCGGCTGGCGGAGCGGGGCCGTTCGCTCGACCTGTACGAGTCGCCGGGCCGGCGGGCCATGCGTTCGGCCGCGACCGTGGTGCCTCCCCATTTCTACGATCCGAAGGGGCAGCGCCTGCGAATCGCCCCCGAAGGGCGCCCGCCCCGGTCCGTCGAGGTGCCATCGCAGCCGGCGCCCGCAGCCCATCGCCGGTCTCCGGTCCGCTTCGACGCCGCGCCCGCCCGCACCGAGCGCCGGGCCGGCTGGAACGTGGTGCTCAACTACGAATCCGACCGCGCCCCCACCGAGGCCCTGCGCCAGGCCTGCCTCATCGACCTCAGCCACCGCGCGCGCTGGGACGTCCAGCACCGGGACATCGCGACCGTGCAGCCGTTCGGCCTCGACGTACCGCGCACGCCGGGAGAAGTCGCGATCCGAAACGGGTTGATGATCAACCGGATGAACGGCACGCAGGCCTCGATCTGGCACGTCGGACCCGGCGCGGCGCCCGCCAGGCCGGACGGCCCGCACTACACGGACACCACCGACTCCCACTGCTGGCTCGCCTTGCTGGGCGACGCCGTCCCGGAAGTGCTGGAGAGCGTCACGAGCCTCGACCTCTTCGACCCGGCGCGGGCCCGACCGTTCCTGACCCAGGGGCCCGTCCTCCACGTCCCCTGCCAGGTCGTGACGTGGCGCGACGACGCCGTCCTCCTCACATGCAGCCGCGGTTATGCACAGACTTTCGTCGAGGCCGTCCTCGAATCGGGTCGCCACGCGGGACTCCGCCCGGCGGGCGAGCGGATCTTCACCGACTGGTTTCGCGCGCTGAAGAGCTGAGACGTTCCCGCGGGAACGTCTTGGGCGGCCGAGAGGCACAGCCGAGCCCGCGGGCGGGGAACTCAGGCGGAGGCGGCGAGGGCCCGGTCCAGGTCTTCCTTCAGGTCGTCGGGGTGTTCGAGGCCGACGGACATGCGGAGCAGGTTCTCCGGGGCCCGCGTCGTCGGTCCTTCGACGGACGCCCGGTGCTCGATGAGGGAGTGCGTCCCGCCGAGACTCGTGGCGCGGGCGATGACCTTCACGTGGGCCGCGACCGCGAACGCCTCGTCCCGGCCGCCCGCGACGTCGAAGGACAGCATGCCGCCGAAGCCGGACATCTGGCGCGCGGCGAGGGCGTGTCCGGGATCGTCCTCCAGGCCGGGATAGTAGACCCGCTCGACGCGCGGGTGGGCGGCGAGGAAGCGGGCGATCTCCATGGCGTTGGCGCAGTGCATGGCAATGCGCGCGGCGAGGGATTCGAGGCCGCGCCGCGTGAGCCAGGCGTCGAAGGGCGAGGGCACGAGGCCGCCGTCCTTCTGGATCTTCCGCAGCGCTTCGAGGGTCCCGCCCGGCTCGCGCACGATCACCGCGCCGCCGGTCACGTCGCTGTGGCCGCCGAAGTACTTGGTGGTGGAGTGCATGACGAGATCCACGCCGAGATCGATCGGCCGCTGCAGGAGCGGCGTCGCCCACGTGTTGTCGCAGCACGAGACCGCCCCGCCCTCTCGCGCGATGCCGGCGAGCGCCTCGATGTCGGAGATGCGGATGAGCGGGTTCGACGGCGTCTCCATCCACACGAGGCGGGTGTTCGGCCGCATCGCGGCCCGGACGGCGTCCAGGTCGGTCATGTCGACGAAGCTCGCCTCGATGCCGCGCTCGGCGAACGAATCCCGCAGGAGGACGCCGGTCCCGTAGTACGCGTCGTCCGCCGCGACGACGTGATCCCCCGGCGAGAGCGAGAAGATGACGGCGAACGTGGCCGCCATCCCGGAGGGGAACGCGACGGCTTCCGGCCCGCCCTCCAGCGCGGCCAGTGCCGCCTCCAGCGCTCGCCGGTTGGGGTTTCCGGAGCGGGAGTAGTCGAATCCCCCGGGGTACGATCCGTCCTCCCCGCGCTCGAAGGTGGTCGAGAGCGTGATTGGGGGCGCGATCGCCCGGCTCCCCCCATCCGGCTCCATGCCCGTCTTCACCGCCAGCGTTTCGATTCGCATTTCCGACCTTTCAGGGGGTCCGGGTTAGCGGCGACGCGACCGGAGCGCGCCGCCGATGAGGACGCCGGCGGGGCCGATGACGAGCATCGCGATGGGGTACCCTGCGGGGCCGTACGGGTCGCCGGAGGCCGAGAGGCCGGCGAGGGAGGCAAGGCTGAAGAAGACGAGGATCGCCGCCAGGACGCCGGCATGGAGCCGGGGCGCGCGCGGAGCCGTGAGGGCCGCGAGGAAGCCTGCCAGGACGGTGACGGCGAGGCGCACGCCGAGGCTGGTGAAGATGAACTCGGCTCCGGGGGCCGCCCCCGGGTCGACCCCGAACAGCGACAGCAGCAGCCGGCCGGTGAGCACCGAGCCCAGCGTCAGCACGACGAACCCCAGGATGACGGCGGCGACGCTGCGCAGGATCGAGGCGTCGTTCATGCGCGACCACGTTTCGACCGCTTCGTCGAGATCGGGACGAGAGCCCCCGGGCGGCGATCCGGATTGGGTCATCCGCCTCTCTCCGTGACAGGCAGCATGACGGGCAGGACGATGTGCGATGCCCGATCGCCGGCGTGGTGAATCACGTTCTCCGCGGCCTCCCACTCCGTCTCGTCATAGTTGTTGCCGCCCGTGTTCAGGTTGCGGTCGAAGCGGGGGAAGTTGGAACTCGAGACCTCGACCCGCACGCGGTGGCCGGGCGCGAACCAGTGCGCCACGGAATGTAGGTCCACCCGGACGGGATAGACCTGGCCCTCCTCCATCATCGCGGGTTCCTCGTATCCGTCCCGGTAGCGCGCCCGCATGATGCCCTCGACGATGTTGATGGCCCGTCCGTCGGGATGCACGTCGAGGAGCTTCACGGTGAAGTCGGTGTCCGGGGCGCTTGAACTCACGTAGAGCCGCGCCTCGAGCGGGCCCGCGATCTCGAGTCCGCCGTCGCCGACCGGATCGCCGGTGTACACGAGGACGTCCTCGCGTTCCTCGATATCGGACTGGTCGAACGCGCCGGGCTGGTCGTCCGGATTCCCGGTGCAGCAGACGGATCCGCCGCGGGAGGGGACGGGGTCGGCCGGATCGTATGTGAACCGGTCCGGAGGTTCCTCGCCGGGGGCCTCGGCGGAGAGGACGCCATCGCCGAGCCTCGTGTTCGCGTTGCCCCCGCTGCGGAGATAGAGGCGGGTCATCTCGGCCCCGGCGGGCGGCCACGTGTCGGCGGACGCCCATTCGTTCCGGCCCATCACATAGTAGTGGACGCGGGGGATGTCCGTGATCCCGTTGTCCGCGCCCTTCAGCCAGTGGTCGAACCAGGCGAGGTAGAGGGCACGGTACGGGAGGCGGGCGTCGCCGAAGTCGACCTCCCCGACCATCGTGTTTTCCGTCGCGCGCTCGGACATGCAGTGGCTGGTGGGAGAGAGGATGACGTACTGGTGCGCGCCGCCCCGGTCGCTCAGCGCGTTTTCCTGCATCATCCGCCACTGCTGGAGGGTCTCGTTGGCGCCGAGGTCGTACCACGAGTTCACGTGGAGCGCCGGCGTGTCGAACCGGTCGGCGTCGCTCAGGTATCCGAGTCCGTCCCACCATTCGTCGGCGAGCGGCGTGCTCATGACCTCTTCCCAGTCCGTGTCCCGGTCGGGCGGACCATACTTCCGCATGAGGTCGATGGTGGGAAGCTCGCGGAGCGCGGCGAACATCTCGACCGGAGGCGGCGGCTCGCCCCCCGGCCGCTTGCGGCCGTTGCCGCGGAACCAGCCGAAACTCGCGGAGAGCCCGAAGGCGCCCCCCTCGAAGATGCCGAAGTAGCCGTACCGTCCGCCGGCCGATCCGACCGCCCCGCCGGCCGCCAGGGGGATCGCGGCGGCGTGCGCCGGATGGCGTTGCGCCATGAGTTGCGTCTGGTTCTCCCCCAGGTAGGAGCAGCCGAACGTCCCGACCTTCCCGTTCGACCAGGACTGCGTCGAGGCCCACTCGACCGCGTCGTAGCCGTCCTCCCGGTCCGCGGCGGACAGGAGATAACGGCCTTCCGATGCGTACTTGCCGCGCACGTCCTGGACGACGACGGCGTATCCGTGTCCCGCGAAGAACTGCGCCGGAGAGATCGCGCCGGCCCGATAGGATGCCTTGTCGTACGGCAGCCGGATCATGACGACGGGAAGGCGGTCGCCCCGGTCGGCCGGCTCGGCCGGCAGGTAGAGGTCCGTCGCGAGGCGAACCCCGTCACGCATCGGCACCATGAGATCGGTCTCGACCCGCACCTCGTGCTCCGGCTCGGGGACCTCCCAGGGATTGGCCGGGTCCGGCGCGAACCGATGGAGGGCGGCCCCGGCGCCCGCCGCGCTCTGGCCGTCGGCGACCGGCCCCGGGGGCGCGCCTCCATCGTCTGAGCAGGCGGCGAAACCGGCTGCCAGGGCGACCACCATCGTCGCCCCCGGTCGGACACGCAGAATCCGATGATGTCCCGTTTCGTTCATGGCTGTTCGCAACTCCTCCTGTTCGACTTCCAACGGATTCAACGGCTCGCCATCCACGGACGCAAGCGCGCGCCCGCAGGGAGAGGGTGGGTGTCACATCCGCGCGCGTCAGATCGTCTTATCTCCAGACCCCGGCTCTCTGCCGGGCTACCGTTCACCGAACGATGAGCAGCGACAATGACCGAGGCGAGAACATCCGCATCCGGCTGCCCCCGCGCCCGATCCGGCGCGCGCCGCCTCCGGTTCATTGGCCTGCGGACCGTTCTCGTGCTCGCGGCCGCGGGATGCGGGGAATCCTTCACGGGTCCGCCAGGGGGCGTGGACGAGATCACCCGGCTTCCGCGTGACTTGAGCCCGGCGGAAGTCGAGGTCATCGGGGCGGGGAACCGGTTCGCCCTCCGCCTCCTCGCGCAGGCCAACCACCCCGGCGAAAACCTGTTCCTGTCGCCTTTCTCGGCGTCCATGGCGCTCGGGATGACCATGAACGGGGCTGCCGGGGAGACCTGGAGCCAGATGCGCGACGTGCTGGGGTTCGGGGACCTCGCCGAGGATGAGATCAACGCCGCCTACGCGTCACTGCTCGAACTCCTCGTCGGTCTCGACCCGGCCGTCGAGACGGCCGTCGGGAACTCGGTGTGGACCCGGCGGGGCTTCCCGGTGCATGCGGACTTCCTGGCCGCCGTGCGCGGGAGCTTCAAGGCCGAGGTGGCGGAACTCGACTTCGCGGATCCCTCGGCGTCCGTCCGGATCAACGAGTGGGTGAGAGCCGCGACGAACGGCCGAATCGAAGACATCGTTCCCGCGGCGATTCCCGGCAATGTCGTCATGTACCTGATCAACGCGATCTACTTCAAGGCTCCGTGGACGTTCCAGTTCGATCCGTCCGACACGCGAAGCGAGCGTTTCCACCTGGATGACGGATCCACGCGGGCCGTGCCGCTCATGACCCTGCGGAGAGACCTCCCCTATCAGGAGAACGCCCGATTCCAGGCCGTGGACCTGCCGTACGGGGGCAGCGCGTTCTCGATGACGGTCCTCCTTCCAGCGCCGGACGTGAGCGTGGACGAACTCGCTGCGTCTCTCGACGCGGCGCAATGGGAGGAGATCGCCGACAGCTTCCGCGAGACCGATGTTTCGCTCTTCCTCCCGCGCTTTCGCATGGCCCGCGAACGTACCTTGAACGACGATCTGAGGGCGCTCGGCATGGTCGACGCGTTCGATCACCGGGCGGATCTCTCAAGACTCTCGCCGGCCGGAGGCCTCTGGATTTCCAGCGTGAAGCAGAAGTCCTGGGTCGAGGTCAACGAAGAGGGCACCGAGGCGGCCGCCGCAACCGGGGTCATTGTGGTGACGAGCGCCGGTCCCGTCGTTCGGGCCGACCGTCCGTTCCTGTTCTTCATCCGGGAACGCCTCTCGGGCACGATCCTCTTCGCCGGGAAGTTCGCGAGCCCGCCCGCAGGCTGACCGCGGTCGGCGAACCCCGGCGCGGGGGCCCGCCACGGACTGCCGGATTTGTCCGCTGGCTCCTTCTCCCCAAGATTCACGGCCATGGCTTCGGACCTCCACGAGCGCATCTGCAACGTCGTCGCCCGGATTCCCGCCGGTCGGGTCGCCACCTACGGGCAGGTCGCGCAACTCGCCGGACTCGGCGGACAGGCCCGGCTCGTGGGTTACGCGCTCTATGCCTCCGACCGGCCGCTCCCCTGGCACCGCGTGATCAACGCGCGCGGCGAGATCAGCCCCCGCGGCGACTCGTACTCCGAGATGATCCAGTACCAGTTGCTGGCCAACGAGGGGGTGGAGTTCGACAAGTGGGGACGCATCTCGCTCAAGCGCTTCCGCTGGAACGGGGAGATGCCGCCCCCGGCCAGCTCCTCGCCTCCTTCCTGACTGCGGAGCATCGCATGCATCGTGACTTCCCCACTCATCCGTCCCGCGCGCTGTCCCGTACATTCTCCCGCGTCCTGCTGGCCACCCTGGCCGCTGGCGGCTTCGTGGCGCCGCTGCACGCGCAGGACACCCGCGTCGAGACCGCCAGCGGGAACGTCAACGGCGTCCTCGTTGACGGCATCCGCTCCTACAAGGGGATTCCGTTCGCCGCTCCGCCGGTGGGGGACCGGCGCTGGAAGCCGCCGCAGCCGGTCGAAGCGTGGGGACAGCGGACGCTGCGCGCGCACAGCTTCGGCCCGGAGTGCATGCAGACCCCCTACGGCGCGGGCTCGTTCTTCGGAGGTCCTCCCGCCCCAACGGCCGAGGACTGCCTGTACCTGAACGTCTGGACCGGGGCCGCCGACGCCTCGGAACGGCGGCCGGTCATGGTCTGGATCCACGGCGGCGCGCTCACGCGGGGGTCCGGCTCCACCGGCATCTACGACGGGACGGCGCTGGCGGAGAAGGGCGCCGTCGTCGTCACGATCAACTACCGGCTCGGAGCGTTCGGTTACCTCGCGCACCCTCTCCTAACGGCCGAGTCGGAGCACGGCTCGTCCGGCAACTACGGCGTCCTCGACCAGGTCGCCGCGCTCGAATGGGTGCGCGACAACATCGCGGCCTTCGGCGGGGACCCGGAGCGCGTGACGATCTTCGGCGAGTCGGCCGGCTCGTGGAGCGTGAACACGCTGATGGCGACGCCGCTGGCGGCGGGACTCTTCCATCGCGCCATCGGACAGAGCGGGGGACGGTTCGGTCCCATGATGCGCCTTTCGGAGCCGCCGGAGGGCGGACGCTCCGCCGAGGAGATCGGAGCGGCGTTCCTCGGGGCGCTCGGGGCGGAGACCCTGGAGGAGATGCGGAGACTCTCCGCCGCAAGCGTGCTGGCGGGGCTCGAGTCGCCGGCCGGCCGGGGCTTCAGGACGGCGGAGAACGTGGACGGCTGGGTGCTGCCGACGGACGTGACGACGGCGTTCGCCGAGGGAGCGCACAACCACGTCGCGGTGCTCGTCGGGTTCAACGCGGATGAGATGACCTCGCTCTCGTCTCCCAGATCCGTGCCGGAGACGCTCGACGCGTGGCGCGAGTGGGTGACGGGCCGCGTGGGCGACGATGCGGAGAGCTTCAACGACGCCTATCCCGTGAAGGAGGAGGACGAGATCTTCGACGCCTTCATGCGAAGCCGCGGCGACGCCCTGTTCGGGATCCAGATGCGGACGTGGGCGCGGGCGTCGGAAACCGCCGGCGCGGATGCCTGGCTCTACTACTTCACGCACGAGCCTCCGGGACCCGCGAAGGAGTATCTCAAGTCGTACCACGCGGCCGAGATCGTGTACGCTTTCGGCAACGTCGGGCCCGGCGAACGGGAGGCGGTGGACCGACAGTTGGCGCAGACGATGTCCTCCTACTGGGTGAACTTCGCCGCGAACGGGGACCCGAACGGCCCCGGACTCCCGCCGTGGCCGGCCTACACGCGCGATTCCGAGGCCCATCTCGTGCTGGGGCCGATGGTCGAGGCGGGGAGCAAACTCCGCACGGCCCAACTCGACTTCTGGGAACGGCGCCTGCGCGCCGGGATGCCGTGAGCGGGCCGCTCAACCGGCGACTCGCCGGGATCCGTGCCGAGAAGGAGGCCGTGCGCCCCGCCGCCGCGACCGCGGTCATGGCCGCAGGGACGGAGGCGCTGCGGAGTTCCGGGATCCTCGACCGAATCCCGGGAGTGGGCGACCGGGCGCCGCTGTTCGCGCGGCCGAGCGTGGCCGGCCCCACGGTCCGGCTCGCGACGCTCCTCAAGCGGGGGCCGGTGGTGCTCAGCTTCTTCCGGGGCCGGTGGTGACCGTACTGTCGCGAAGAGCAGGCTGCTCTTCAATCGGTTCTTCCCGAGATCACGGCCAAGGGGGCTCGCCTCGTCACGCTTTCTCCCCAGCTTCCAGAATTCGCCCGCGGGTGGATCGAGGAGGACGGCATCGAGTTCGATGTCCTGCTCGACTTCGGGCTGGGCGTGGCGCGCGACTACGGCCTGACGTTCACCGTCGACGGCGACCTGCGAACGCTCTACCGCGACGGACTCGGCATCGACCTCGCGCGCTTCAACGGCGACGAGTCCTGGGAACTCCCGCTGACGGCCACCTTCGTCATCGACCGCGCCGGAACGATCGTCTACGTCTCCGCCGACCCCGACTACACCGTCCGAGGCGAACCGGCCGAGGTCGTCGCCGCCATCCCCCCATCCGACTCGTAGACGCCTACGAAGCCGGTCGTCCGTTCTCCAGCAAGAGTGTTCTGCATCGGTGATAGCATTGATCGTCCTGGATCCCTGGGCCGACACCTGAGGGCAACTTGCCCAGCAAGCACGGCGGAGTCCCGGATTCGGCTCTGAGCGCGCATCCTGGACGTCAGAGCGAGGCTCGAAGGGCCTCCTCGTAGTCGGGGGCGTGGAGCAGGAAGGCATCGTGGCCGGCGTCGGAGTTCAGAATCCGCAGGTACGAAGGCGCGCCGATCCGGCTTGCGGTCTCCCGTAGCAGCCAGGGCGGAACCAGCGTGTCCTCCTCCCACCCGATGAGCCAGGCGGGGACGCCGAGTTCTTCCGGGCGCAGGTCGCACAGGTCGACCGAAGCCGACAGCGTCAGATAGGTCTCCGGCGCGAACCGTTCCGCAAACTCCCGTCCCTGCTTCTCCAGGTAACGGCCGACGGCGTAGACCGGGGCACCGTTCTCCCACTCCCAGTCGTGCGGGAAGCGGGCGTCGAGCCCGGCCGCCGACTTGTAGGTCGTGAATGCCAGCGCCCTGGCGAGCGCCACGCCTTCGCTCCCCCGACCGTGCCGATCCGCGAACTCGACGATCCAGCGCTGCACGGCGTGGATCCCGATGGCCTGGGGATGGCCGCGGTGTGCCGCGCCGATCAGGACGACGCCGTCGAGATGGGCGGGATGGCGGATCCCCATCGCCAGCGCGACCATGCCGCCGTACGAGGCGCCCAGCATGCGGTGGGCGCGTTCGACGCCGAGGTGGCGCAGCGCGACGGTGACGGCGTCCGCCTGGTCTGCGGGCGTGAGATGAATCCGATCCGGTGAGGAGCCCATGGAAGGGTCGGAGGACCCTGTGGGCTCGAACGTCTCCCTGGACTCGAACGTTCCCGGAGATCCGAGGAAGTCGACCGCGAGCAGCCGCCAGCGGTTCGTATCGATGGCGAGGCCCGGGCCCGCCAGCTTCCTCCACCAGCCGGGCGCGGGATCCAGGGCGTTGGCGCAGACGTGACGGTCGGCGGAGATCCCGCCCATCGCGACGAGCAGCGGGGCGCCCTCGGGTCCGGCGAGTTCGTAGCGCACTCGGAAGCGGGCGTCGATCCCGGCCTCCAGTTCCGGGCTCCACTCCGCCGGCATCGCGACGGTCCCCCTCCGGCCTTCCGGCAGTACGGCGTTCAATCGAGGCGCCCAGCATGCGGTGGGCGCGTTCGACGCCGAGGTGGCGCAGCGCGACGGTGACGGCGTCCGCCTGGTCTGCGGGCGTGAGATGAATCCGATCCGGTGAGGAGCCCATGGAAGGGTCGGAGGACCCTGTGGGCTCGAACGTCTCCCTGGACTCGAACGTTCCCGGAGATCCGAGGAAGTCGACCGCGAGCAGCCGCCAGCGGTTCGTATCGATGGCGAGGCCCGGGCCCGCCAGCTTCCTCCACCAGCCGGGCGCGGGATCCAGGGCGTTGGCGCAGACGTGACGGTCGGCGGAGATCCCGCCCATCGCGACGAGCAGCGGGGCGCCCTCGGGTCCGGCGAGTTCGTAGCGCACTCGGAAGCGGGCGTCGATCCCGGCCTCCAGTTCCGGGCTCCACTCCGCCGGCATCGCGACGGTCCCCCTCCGGCCTTCCGGCAGTACGGCGTTCAATCGGTTCCTCCGTCCTGGCTCGCGTCTGTGGTTCGCGACGCCAACTCCGGAGCAGCCGACCGACCCGTGGGGAGTCCGACGCTCATCTCTCGGACCCGTGTTCGGGGATCCGCAGGAGTTGGCACCGCTGGGCATGCGCGTGACCGCGCGTGCCCCGGTTGCCCCGGCTTCAAAGGGCCCGTCCCTCAGCCGGTCTCGATGAGTAGCGGCCGAACCTGCCGGCTTCGGCCACACGCGTCAACAAACGCGCGCGGCCGCTTCTCGCCGGTTTCTCTCGCAAAACTTGACGCGCTGCCCACGACCCTGTAGCCTCCGCGCCTCAACGCTCATCGAGACCGGTCGAGGGACAGGCCCGACGACACCGGGGCAACCTGTGGAAGGTGGCTCTTCCACTGATGTGCCAACTCCTGCGACGGATGTAATCCGTTGGTAGATGAGTCGCCCGCCGCGCTTCTTGCACGGCAGCTGCAGTTCCCAGGGCGTCGCTTCTCCGGAGTCCGCTGAGTGTGCACCGAGACTCGGGGGGAGGCGTTTCATTGCGCGAAGTTCGCCGCGTTCACGTACTCAAGTTCGGTTCGTCCGTGCTGGCGCGTCCGGCCGCATATCGCTTGGCGGTCGAGGAGATCCGGGCCGATGTCGCCGGGGGCGCGAAGGTCGTGGCCGTCGTGTCCGCCATGGGGGACACCACCGACGATCTTCTTTCCGCGGCACGGGAAGTTGCGCCTTCGCTCCCGGACGATCTCATCGGGTCGCTCCTGGCGACCGGAGAGGAAGCGTCCGTCGCGCTGCTGCACCTCGCCCTGGTGACGGGGCGCGTGCGCGCGGTGGGAATGTCGTTCTCGCGCCTGCCGATCCGCACGCGGGGACCGCTCGGGGCCGCCGAGCCGGTGGACGTGGACGCTCGGGCGATCGAGACAGCCTTGGCCACGCACGACGTGATCGTCCTGCCCGGATTCGTGGGCGTGGACGCCACGGGCATCACGTCGCTGCTCGGGCGAGGAGGCTCCGACCTTACGGCGCTTTTCCTGGCCCACGCGCTCGGCGCGGCGGAGGTCCGTCTCGTGAAGGATGTGGATGGGATCTTCCCGGCCGACCCGAAACGGTTCCCGCACGTCAAGCCGATCCGCCGGACATCGTGGAGCGAGGCCCGGCGAACCGGCGCCGGAGTCGTCCAGGACCGGGCGCTGAGCTTCGCGGAGCGCCACCGGGTCGCCTTCAGGGTGGCGGCTCCCGGCGGGACGGGCACCTGGGTCGGCAGGAGCGACCCGCCGCCCGACACCGTCCGCGGCGGGGAGGAGCGCGCCCGATGCGCGTAACCCAGCCGTCGAATGAACGCCTGCCGGTGGCCGTGCTGGGCGCGACCGGGATCGTCGGGCAGCGGCTCGTCCGGATGCTGGACGGGCACCCCTCCCTGCGGCTCGCCTCCGTCGCGGCGTCCGGGAGGCGCGCGGGCGACAGGTACGGCGACGCGGTCCGCTGGAGCCTGGGCGGAGATCCTCCCGCGGAGGCCGCCGACCTGCCGCTCCGCGTCGCCACGGAACCGCCGGAGTACCGCATCGTGCTCTCCGCGCTTCCCTCGGGCGTGGCGCGCGAACTCGAGCCGGCGCTCGCGGAAGCCGGACACATCGTGAGCACGAACGCCTCGGCTCACCGGCTGAGGGACGACGTGCCGCTGCTGGTGCCGGAGGTCAACCCGCAGGCGCTGGCCCTCGCCGCGAGACAGCCCTGGTCGGAAGGGGGAGGTCGCCTCGTCGCCAACCCGAACTGCGTGGTGGCGGGGCTGGCGCTCGCCCTGGCGCCTTTGCAGGAGGCCTTCGGGATCGAGGCCGCCACGGTCGTGACCCTGCAGGCGGTGTCAGGCGCCGGCCTCGAGGGCGTCGGTTCCGTTCAGATCGAGGGGAACGCCATCCCCTGGATTCCCGGTGAAGAGGAGAAGATCGAGCCGGAACTCAACAAGATCCTGGGGACGGATATTCCCGTGGCGGCGAGCGTCAACCGCGTGCCGGTGCTCGACGGCCATACCGCGAACGTCTTTCTGAAACTCGCATCCCCCGCGAGTCCCGGAGACGCCGCACGGGTGCTCGGCGAGTTCAGAGCCCCGCCATCTCTGCCGGACCTGCCTTCGCTTCCCGAACAACCGCTCATCGTCCGGTCGGAACCCGACCGTCCGCAGCCGCGCCTGGACATCGGCGCGGCCGGCGGGATGGCGGCGAGCGTGGGCAGAATCCGCGCCGCGCCGCCCCACGACCTCGCGATAACCGTGGTCGCCCACAACGGCATCCGGGGCGCCGCCGGCGCCTGTTTGCTCAATGCCGAGTTGTGTCTCGCGCGAGAGGCCCGCTGGCGCGCGAGGCACTCCGATCCGCGTGCCGCACCGGCAGGAATCGGCCAGGTACACGGAAGTTCACGGCCCGGCGTTCGGGCCTGATTCAGTCGCAATCGATCTCACGAAAGGGTTGAGACCAATGAGAGACGAAACTGTAGCGATTCACCTCGGATACGAGTCCGAGCCCACCACGCACGCGGTCGCGGTGCCGCTGTACCAGACCGTGGCGTACGAGTTCGATGACGCGCAACACGGCGCGGACCTCTTCAACCTCGAGGTCGAGGGCAACATCTACTCCCGCATCATGAACCCCACGCAGGCCGTGCTGGAGGAGCGGATTGCCCAGCTCGAGCGCGGGCTGGCGGCGCTGGCGCTGTCCTCCGGCAGCGCGGCCGTCAACTATTCGGTCCTCAACCTCGCCGCCGCGGGGGACAACATCGTCTCGGTGCCCCAGTTGTACGGCGGCACCTACACGCTCTTCGCCCACATGCTGCCGCAGCAGGGGATCGAGGTGCGCTTCGCCGAAGGCGACGGCCCGGACGATCTGGCCAGGCTGATCGATGACCGCACGAAGGCGGTGTTCGTCGAAAGCATCGGCAACCCGGCGGGCAACATCGTGGACCTTGCGGCGGTGGCCGACGTGGCGCACGCCCACGGCGTCGCCACCATCGTGGACAACACGGTCGCCACGCCCGCGCTCCTCAAGCCGATCGAGCACGGGTTCGACATCGTGGTGCACTCGCTGACGAAGTACATCGGCGGCCACGGCAACTCGCTCGGTGGCGCCATCGTCGACTCCGGGAAGTTCGACTGGACGGAGCACGCGAGCCGCTATCCGCAGTTCACCACGCCGGAGCCGAGCTACCACGGGGTCGTCTACACGGAGGCGCTCGGGCCGGCCGCCTACATCGGGCGGGCGCGCACGGTGCCGCTGCGGAACACAGGATCGGCGATCTCGCCCTTCAACGCGTTCCAGATCATCCAGGGGATCCAGACGCTGAACCTCCGCATCGAGCGCCACTCCGAGAACGCGCTGGCCGTGGCGCAGCACCTGAACGACCACCCGGCGGTGGAGTGGGTGAGCTACGCCGGTCTGCCGGGCGACCCCTACCACGAGCTGGCGCTGAAGTACCTCGGCGGCCGGGCGTCGGGGATCCTGACGTTCGGGGTGAAGGGCGGCTTCGAGGCGGGCGTGAAGTTCTACGACGCGCTCGAGCTGTTCAAGCGGCTCGTGAACATCGGGGATGCGAAGTCGCTGGCGTGCCACCCGGCGTCCACGACGCACCGGCAGCTCACCGAGGAAGAGCAGCTCAGCGTGGGGGTGCGCCCGGAGACGATCCGGCTCTCCGTGGGCATCGAGCACATCGAGGACATCATCGAGGACCTCGACCGCGCGCTGGCCGTGGCGTCGTCGGCCCGGCCGGCCGCCGCATAGCGCTCCGCAGCAAGCCCGCCACCGGCCCTCGGCGGATCCACACGTCCGCGGAGGGCCGGCCGGCGGGTCAATCCGGGGGGCAGTCTGGATCGGCCCTCGGTCGCCGTGATACACTTGGTCGCTGCGGCGCCGGGGCGGACGGCCGGCTCTACCGGCTGTCGTGAACGTGACTTGGGACGCGCCGACAACCCGCCGGGAGTCACATGAACGAACCGTCAAGCCGCGACCATCTGGCGTACTGGCGCCGCAACCTCCGCTATGTGGGGACGCTCCTCGCGATCTGGGCGCTGGTGTCCTACGGCGCCGGGATCGTGTTTGCCGGCGCGCTCGACACGATCCGGATTCCGGGGACCGGCTTCCCGCTCGGGTTCTGGTTCGCGCAGCAGGGCGCGATCTACGTCTTCGTCGTCCTCATCTTCGTCTACGTCGTCCTCATGAACCGGCTCGACCGCGCGTTCGACGTGGATGAGCGTGACGACGTAGCCGGAGAGGAGGGCGCGGCATGACGGTCCTCCAGTGGACGGCGACGCTCGTCGGGCTTTCGTTCGCGCTCTATATCGGCATCGCGATCTGGTCGCGGGCCCATTCCACGAGCGAGTTCTACGTGGCGGGCAAGGGGGTCCATCCCCTCGCCAACGGGATGGCGACCGCGGCGGACTGGATGTCGGCCGCCTCCTTCATCTCGATGGCCGGGATCATCTCCTTCCTCGGCTACGATGGCTCGGTCTACCTCATGGGCTGGACGGGGGGCTACGTGCTCCTGGCGCTGCTTCTCGCACCGTATCTGCGGAAGTTCGGCGCGTTCACCGTCCCCGACTTCGTGGGAGAGCGCTACTACTCCCAGACGGCGCGGGTCGTGGCCGTGATCTGCGCGATCTTCGTCTCGTTCACCTACGTCGCGGGCCAGATGCGCGGCGTGGGGATCGTGTTCAGCCGCTTCCTGGAGATCGACATCGTCTGGGGCGTGATCATCGGGATGGGGATCGTCTTCTTCTACGCGGTGCTCGGCGGGATGAAGGGGATCACCTACACGCAGGTGGCGCAGTACTGCGTGCTGATCTTCGCGTACATGGTGCCCGCGATCTTCCTCTCGATGATGGTCACGGGAATCCCGATTCCGCAGATCGGGCTCGGCGCGGCGGACCAGGAGACGGGGACGTTCCTGCTCGACCGCCTGAACGGACTGCACCAGGAACTGGGCTTCACCGCCTACACGGACGGGACGAAATCGACGCTCGACGTGCTCGCGATCACGGCCGCGCTCATGGTGGGGACGGCGGGGCTGCCGCACGTCATCATCCGCTTCTACACGGTGCCGAAGGTGCGGGACGCGCGGATCAGCGTGGGCTGGGCGCTCGTGTTCATCGCGCTCCTGTACACGGCGGCGCCGGCGGTGGCGGTGTTCGCGCGGACGAACCTGCTCAACACGGTGACGGACCAGCCGTACGCGGAGATGCCGGAGTGGTTCACGAAGTGGGAGACGACGGGGTTGATCTCGTACGAGGACCACAACGGGGACGGACTCATCCAGTACGTGGGGGCGGACGCGGTGGACGCGGCGGGGGCGCCCGTGCAGAACGAACTCACGATCGACCGCGACATCATGGTGCTCGCGAACCCGGAGATCGCGCGGCTGCCGAACTGGGTGGTGGGACTCGTGGCGGCGGGCGGGCTGGCGGCGGCGCTCTCGACGGCGGCCGGACTCCTGCTCGTGCTCTCGGCGGCGATCAGCCACGACCTGCTCAAGCGCAACTGGCGTCCGGACATCAGCGAGCGGGGCGAACTCCTCGCGGCGCGGTTCAGCGCCGGGGCGGCCGTCCTCGTGGCCGGGTATCTGGGGATCAATCCGCCGGGCTTCGTGGCGGAGGTCGTCGCGTTCGCGTTCGGGCTCGCGGCATCGTCCTTCTTCCCCGTCATCATCCTCGGCATCTTCTCGAAGCGGCTCAACCGCGAGGGGGCGATCGCGGGCATGCTGTGCGGCATCACGCTCACGGCGGCCTACATCGTCTACTTCAAGTTCGTGAACCCGGCCGCGAACGTGGCGGAAAACTGGTGGTTCGGGATCTCACCCGAGGGGATCGGGGCCCTGGGAATGGCGGTGAACTTCGCGGTGGCGACCGTCGTGTCCCGCTTCACGCCCGCGCCCCCGGCCGAGGCGCAGCGGCTGGTGGAGCGGATCCGCCTGCCGCGGGGCGCCGGCGAGGCACACGAAATCAGCGGCTGACGCGTCGGCGGGTCGGGCGACGGCCTCGGGGCCGCAGAGCGATCAGCGGTCGAGATGGCGCACGAGGACGAGGCGTCGCAGAGCGAGCCGCTGGTCGAAGCCGTAGCGGCATGGGCTTGGGAGCCCGGCCGGCCCGCAGACGCCGGCGTTGACGCCGAGCCGGTTCTCCGCCTGGTGGACGGTCTCGCCGAAATCGTTGTAGAGGCCTTCGAGTCGGAGGGTCCAGGCACTCGCCACCGGCATTTCGATGCCGACCCCGGCGACCCATCCGACCCGCGTCGGCCGCTCGTCAGCGGAACAGCTGGGGCCGCAGGAACTCACGCTTCCCCAAGGCGGGCTGACGGACGCTCCACCTCTTATGGCGACTGCACCAGCGCAGGCCGCACGGCGTTGGGATCGTGCTTGATGATGCGCAGAAGCGCCGCAGCCGGGCCGCTGACGCGTCGTCTCCCCTGCTCCCACTTCCGGTAGCCGGAGAGGCTCATTCCCATCAGGGCCGCCATTTGAGCCTGTGTCAGCTTCGCCTCCATACGAACTTCGCGCGGGGAGATCGGGGCGTGAACGATGGCGGGGCCCTCCCCCTTCGCATGGTCCAAGGCCTCGTTCAAGGACTGGATCAGGTCTTCTCCAAACGTGCTCATTTCCCCTGCTTTCCGTGAAGCTTGATGGCGGCGACGAGCGCAGCCACCGCTCGGCGCTCGCCGCGGGTCAGGTCGGTCTTGTCGGACTTCGAGTAGGCTAGAAGCGCGTAGATCGGCACTCCCTCACCCCCGAAAAATAGGGGAACTATAAAGGAAACTAGACCACGGCCGTTGGTGGCCAGGAGGTCAGTCGCTGGCGCGGCTTCGTGATGCCGTTTCGAGACGGGGTAGCCCAGAAGCAAGTTCGTCCACGGAGACAAGGTATCGGCCAAACTCCTCCTGACGGATGGCGACGGGGCTCCCCCCCTGCTCTCACTGGCCTCAACCATCTACCGCACCGCCCTGATGGCTTATCTCGAAGGGCACTGGCCCGCGCGAGTGCCTTCGGCCCGAGATTCGACTTCGTTGGCTGAACTGCTTTGGCAGCACGTCCAAGACAACCATGTTGACTACGAGGATCACCTTCTCAATGCAATCGGCAAGAGCTATTGGGACCGATCACGCCCGGCCAGCCCGTCGGCCGACTGTGCCTCCACGGCCTGACGGAACAGTTACCAGCGGACGGTAACCGGGTCGACCAAGTCGGGGGGATCGATGTCCGGCGGCTCCGGCCTTGATGGCGACGTAGTGACCGACTTCGCGTCTCCCCACCACCTCTACGGGGACGGAGTCACGGACGGTTGCTTCCTCCTGTGGAACGAAGAGCCTCGAAATCACGCTCAAGACCTTGGTCGAGCCCGTCTTCGCACATCTCCAAAAAATCAGACATCTGATCAGGATCCTCGCCAGCGGTAAGGACAGTCACGCGGCATACGGTGTTCCTCAGGCGAGCGAATCGAGCGACGTTCCATGTTTGCTCCACAACAAGCTGGTCGGCCAGAAGCAACTGGGTCGCGGTTAACGCCGTCACCTGTTCTTCCAGCTTCTCGACTCGCTCCTCCAGTGACGAGACACCACTGGTCGAAGGCAGATACTGGCCCGGGATCGGCAGATCCGGCTGTTCGACCGCCCAGTAGATCGTGACGACGTACCAGCGATCATCGTCGTGCATCAGCTGGATGGAGTTGATGCCGCGCGCGAACCGCTCGGGGTCGTCCGCGTTGCGCTTGGGATCGTAGGTCGAGAACGCGTGCACCACGGGGCCGAAGCGCTCCTCAGTGCGCGCGACCTCCCGCGCGAAGAACCCGTTCTGCTCGAGGAAGTCGCCCTCCTGCTCGGCATATTCCCCCGGGCTCCACGCTTGGTAACGGTGCTCTCCCTCCAGAGACCGGCCCGTGGGAATGAGGCGGGCTTCGGGGATGAACAGCGAGCAGAAACGGTCCCAGTCGCGCGCCTGCCCGGCCGGGCCCGAGATCACGTCGTAGAGGGCGGTCAGGATGCTGTCGACCGACTCCACGTCACTAGGATCGGCCTCCGGCCAGCTCTCCGCCATGGCCACGTTCGTGCGACTCTGGGCAAGGGAGGGGGCGGGCGTCGCGAGCGCCAGGGGTCCGGTGGTCAGCGCGCCGAGGAGGAAGAGTGTACGCAGTCGCCGCATCGTTCAGCTCCGGGTGAGGTGGTTGGCGTCCCCGAACCTAGCGTCGCGTCTCGGAAATCCGAAAGCTGCGGAGAGCGCCGAGGCGCGGGCTCTCGCGCGGCTTTTCGACGAGCAACAGCGGGTCTGGGAGGGAGGGCCAAAACAGCGGCAACGCGTGCAACGACCGCACGCGGTCCGCTCTTCCAGGAGCCGCGCGAACCACGCTGCCGGCTACAAGCACCAGCAGGCCCAGGGCGACCAGCGCGACCGATTCGCCGTCGCCCTCGAGCGCTGCGTCCTCGTCGCATTCGTCGGCGGGCACGAATCGCAGCAAGAATCTTCACAAGGGATCGTCCGTTACCGAGCGTGTCCGGGCTCCGGGGCTTCCGGATCCCCTTCTTGAAGACCTGATACGGCGTCCACCCCTCCATGCCGCGGCCGCAGTGGGTCGGTTGCGGTTGTAGGTTTCGAGGTAGGCGTCCAGATCAGCGTGCATCTCCTCGACGGACTCGTACCATGTCGTCAGGCCCTTTACCCCTGAGGTGCTCGTCCAGGAGCGTGCGGTGGAAGCGTTCGATGAGCCCGTTCGACCGCGGCCGGCCCACCTTCGTGTTCCGGTGCTCGATCTCCTCGAGCTGGAGGAACAGCTCGTAGGGGTGCTCGTCCTCGAGGCCGCAGAACTCGTGTCCGTGTCGCTCAGGACTCACAACTAGTTGAGACGCGCTTGACGGCGTGTACCATATAAGGTACATGCATCCGGTAAGCGACCATGTCAGCGGCTAAACGCCTCCCCGCCGCGTTCTATGCTACCGCCGGCGGCAACGAGCCCGTGCGGGAGTGGCTTCTCGAGCTTGACGCCGAGAGCCGGCGTGCGATCGGGATTGACATCGCGACCGTCGAGTTCGGATGGCCGATTGGCATGCCGCTCACCCGATCACTTGGCCGTGGTCTCCACGAGATACGATCACGGATCAGCGGTCGTCGGATCGCTCGCGTGATCTTCGTGATCCACGACAACCGGTTGGTGTTGCTGCACGGATTCGTAAAGAAGACGAAGAAGGTGCCGAAGTCCGATATCGACATCGCACGGAGGCGGGCAAGGGAGTTCGTTCATGGTTGAGGAAAGAGGGGGCGTCGGTTCTTCCTTCGAGGACTACCTGCGCGAGCAAGGGACGCTGGAGGAGGCGACGGCGGCGGCCGTCAAGCGTGTCATCGCGTGGCAATTGAAGGAGGCCATGGCGACGGAACGCCTGAGCAAGAATGCGATGGCGAGGAAGATGAACACGAGCCGCAGCCAGTTGGACCGGATACTGGACCCCAACAACGATCGGATACAGCTCGTCACGCTGATCGGAGCCGCCGAGGCGCTGGGGCGGCGGCTCCGAATCGAGCTCGTGTAGGGTCACGAAAGTCTCGGGGACGTTCCCGCGGGAACGTCTCTCTTGTGACGGGTTTCGTACTTCGCGTTGAATCAGCGGATGGTGGGGCCGCCGGTTCGGTTGTCGGGGACGAAGCGGTCGCGGGCGGGCATGCGCGTGTCGACGACCACTGCGGAGTCGACGACGGCGTCCGCCGGCAGGAGGTCGTTGAAGTAGAGCATGGCCGCGACCACGGCGTAGACCTCCTCGTCCGTCATCGTGCCCGGCAGGTCGAAGGGCATGGCGCGGCGGGTGTAGTCGAACAGCGTGGTCGCGTAGGGCCAGTAGTTGCCGACGGTGGAGCGCAGGCTGCGGTCGTTCGCGAACGGGAACTCGTCTCCGGGGATGCGGCCCGTGAGGAGGTCGTTCGGGCCCTCACGCCCGGTGGGGCCGTGGCAGAGAATGCAGCGGTGGCGCTCCCACACCTCCAGTCCCTCCGCGACGGTGCCCTGTCCGGGCGGCAGGCCCGCGCCGTCGGGACCGATGTCGATGTCCCACGCCGCGATCTGCGATGCCGTGGCGGGCGTCCCGAAGCCGTACACGGGTTCGGCCGCGCCCGCCCGTCGGGTCATCCCGTCGCCCGGATCGCTCGTCGCAACCGCGGTCGCGCCGGGTGCGGCGCTGCCGGCCTCCGGACCACCTTCGGAATCGCCCGCGCCGCAGGCCGCCAGCGCCGGCACGAGGGCCGCCAGCGTCAGCAGCCGCGAGACCACGTTGGCGCGGCTCATACCGGCGCGAACTCGATGGAGCCGTCGGCGGCGATGCGCCAACCCCGGATCGCGTTGGAGTGGTAGCGCGTGCCGGGTCCGCGCGCGTCGAGGACCTGCTGGCGGACCGGCTGCGTGTAGCCCGTCTCGTCCGTCGCGCGGCTCAGCAGGTGCGCCGGGTCGCCGTCCCATTCCCAGCCGTGGCGGAACCGCGTCGTGCACTTCGGCAGCACGGGTTCCTGCAGCACGGCGTCGTGCCAGGAGTCGCCGCCGTCCGTGCTCACCTCCACGCGCTCGATCAGGCCCCGGCCGGTCCATGCGTAGCCGGAGATCTCGACGAATCCCGGCCCCGGCAGACGCCGCGGGTAGGTTGGGTACGTGATGATCGACTTCGCATCCATCACGAAGGAAAACTGCCGCGCCGTCCCGTCCGGGAGCGGGTCCGTGTACTTGGACGTCTCGTCGCGGTACATCCCGGGCCGGTCGGAGAGTTCGATGCGCCGGACCCACTTCACGCTCGCGTTGCCCTCCCACCCGGGCAGGAACACCCGCGCGGGGTAGCCCTGCTCGGGCCGGATCGCCTCCCCGTTCTGGGCGTAGGCGATCATCGCGTCGTCCCACGCCTTCTCCATCGGGATGCTGCGGCCCATGACCGCCGCGTCCGATCCCTCGGCGAGAAACCACGTCGCGTCCGCGTGCGCGCCCACCTCCTCGAACAGCGTGGAGAGCGCGACGCCGGACCACTCGCTCGTGCTCAGCAGGCCGTCGACCGACTGGGGCGTGTGCTGCGGGCTGGGCGACGGGGCGTAGGCGCCACCGCCGTTCCCGGAACACTCGATGAAGAGCAGCTTCGACACCTGCGGGAAGCGCTTCAGGTCCTCGAGCGTGAACAGCGTCGGCCGGTCGACCATGCCGTGGATGAGGAGGCGGTAGGTCGCGGGATCGATGTAGGGGATCCCGTGGTGGTGCCGCTCGAAGTGGAGGTCGGCCGGGGTCATGATCCCGTGCAGGTCCTGGAGCGGCGTGCGCGAGGAGCCGCCCATCGATCCGGACAGCAGCTTCTCCGGCGTCTCGTGCGGCGAACGGGACCCGACCGTGACGGGACGCGCGCCCGGCACCTTCGTCGGATCTTGCGCCTCCTGGACCAGTCCGCGCGTTGCGCTGGCGGTGATCGCACCTCCGGCGGCCACCGCGGCTCCGGCGATCAGGGCTCGCCGCGTGAGGCCCGAACCTTCTTCCCGGTCGTTCACGTCGCCTCCGTTTCCGTCGGTCTCCTGCCCCACGTTCCGCCCTTCCAGTTCACCACTCTGCACCGTCCTGCGTGCGAACGCCGACCACAGTTGCCGCCGTCACGAGGGCCGGCAAGGGCGACCCCCGCGGCGGCCCGCCGTCAGCGCGACGCGTGCCACTCGCGCAGGATCTCCGCCTCCCGCTCCGCGGGGAGCCTCGGCCGCATCGCCGCCTGGCGCTCGGGCGTACGGGAGAAGTGGAAGTCCAGCGTCGCCTGCGTGGTATCCGCCAGCGAGCGGAACGTCATCCCGTGCGCGACTTCGTTGGAGAGGTCGAAGCGCGCGAACCCCTCCGACCCCGGCGTCGGCGGCCGCCACACCGGCATCTCGGCGTAGGGCCGCACGCCGCGCTCGGCGAGGAACTCGCGCGGGACCCACGTGAACGTCGTCTCGGCGGTCGTCACGGCGCGGATGCCGTACAGGAGTTCGGACATCGGCCGCGGCGTGGCGGGACCCACGAGGTTGAAGATGCCCGTGTGCCCGCGGTCCGAGGACAGCGCCATGAAGTCGCCCAGATCGCGCACGTCGATGATCTGCACCGGGTCCGTCCCGTCGCCGGGAGACAGCACCTCGCCGCCGCGGTGGATCCGCACCGGCCAGTACGTGAAGCGGTCTGTAGGATCGTCGGGTCCGATGATGAGGCCGGGCCTGAAGATCCCGTAGCGGTCGGGGAAGATCCGCATCGCCTCGCGCTCGGACTCCGCCTTCGCGAGGCCGTAGGGAAGGCGCGTGATGTCGGCGGTCGCGCGGTCCACGCCGGCCGTCTCGTACGTGTACGACGGCACGGCGGACGTCATCGGTACGGTGGAGTGGCTCGCGTACGCGGATCGAGAGGAGACGTAGTAAAAGTACCCGACCGAGTCGCGCAGGAACTCCCCGATGCTCGTCACCCAGTCGGGACGGGCCGTCGAGTTGTCGATCACGACATCCCACGTCCGTCCGCGCAGCGACTCGAAGTCCCCGTTCCGGTCGCCGACGAGTTCCTCCACGCCCTCGAACATGCCGGGGCGGCTGCCGCGGTTGAAGATCGTCACTTCCAGCCCCTGAGCGAGCGCCGATCGCACCTGGTAGGGGCCGATGAAGCCGGTCCCGCCCAGGATGAGCAGCGTCCGGGCCTGGCCCGCGGGCGCCGGCTTCGCGGCCGGCCGAGGCGAGAGGGCGCGGGCCGCACCGGGGACGCCGAGCCCGAAGGCGGCGCCCGCCGCCGCCGTGACCTTCAGAAAATCGCGACGGTTTGAATCTGTGGACATCGTGAACTCCCTTTCTGGTTCCGTCCTTATGGTTGGGTCCTCATGGTTCCGTCTTCATGGTTCCGTCCGCGCGGCCCCGTCTCAGTTCACGGTGCCGTCGAGCAGCTCGAAGATCCGCAGCACCGCCACCGGGTTCGCGCCCGGGCTGGCGATCCCGCCGAAGTTGTCGGCGTGGGCGGTAAGGTCGATGCGCGCCGCCGCGTCCTCGGCGCTCACTCCCTGACCGTGGAGCGCGACGGACTGGTCCCACAGGTCCCGCATGTAGGCCTGCAGGTGGTCGATCCGCTCCCGGTCCCGGTACGGCTCGCCGTGGCCGGGGATGATCCAGTCGAAGTCGAGCGCCTTCAGCCGGTCGAGCGTCTCGACCCACTCGTTCACGTACCCGTCGCCCATGTAGGGGAGACCGGCCGTGAGCATGTCTCCGGTGATGATCACGCGGTCATCCGGGAGGTAAACGATGACGTCGCCTTCCGTGTGGGCGCGGCCGAAGAAGTGGAACTGGATCTCGCGTCCGCCGCGATGGAGCGTGAGCCGCTCCGAGAGCGTCGTGTTGGGAGGCGTGGGGACGACCTCCTGCAACTGCGCGTAGTAGGTCCGCTGCGCTTCGAGCGTCGCCTCCAGCTCCGCGCGCGCCGCCGCGTCCGTCATCGTGTCGAGCGTCGCCTCCAACTGGTCGATCCGCCTGGGGATCGATCCCACGAAGAGTTCGTACGAGCGGCCCGAATTCGAGCGTCCCGCCGCGATCGCCGCCCGGGTCGCCTCGTGGCTGATGATCTCGACCTCGGGCGGATACACCTGGTTGCCGTGCGCGTGGTCGAAGTGCCAGTGCGTGTTCGCGGCGTAGCGCACGGGGTTGTCGGTGATCGAGCGGAGATCCTCGATGAGGGCGCTCGCCGCCGCGGGGGAAATGTGGGAATCGACGAGGAGCACGTCCGCCTCGTTCACCACCACGCCGGCGTTCGATCCCACGACGAGGTCGCTCGCCCCGCGCGCGTGGTAGACCCCCGGCACGACCTCCGTGAACGCGAAGTGGACCGCCTCCGTCGCCGCGGAGCCAACCCCCTCCGCTCCACGATCTTCGCCGCCGCTCCCGGGATCCGCCGGAGCGCACGCGCCACAGAGCCACGCCGTCGCGAGGATGCCGGCCGAAACGACGCTCCCGCTGCGCCCCCTCCGAGGAAGACCGCTCCGGGTCACACGCTTGCTCCGCACCGACCGCCTCCTGTTGATCGCACGTTGATGGTTCCCTTCGATCATACCACGGGGCCCGGTCGCCGCTCAACGAGATGAGCCCGGTTACCGTGACGCATGTTGACACCTATTACGTAACACGTTACAGTCTATGCGATGATCCATGGCTTTCGCCACCGAGGCTTGGAGGCCCTGACGTGCCGATGAAGAACCCGCCGCATCCGGGCTTGTCCGTGCGCCACGATTTCCTGGAGCCCCTGGGGCTCACCGTGACGGAGGCAGCGCGGAGGCTGGGTGTCAGCCGAAAGCAGCTTTCGGAACTCGTCAACGGCCGTTCGGGCATCTCTCCCGAAATGGCGATTCGTTTGGACAAGGCGTTTGGAGGCGGGGCAGAGACCTGGTATCGCCTTCAGTCGGCCTACGACCTTGCGCAGGCCATGAAGAGGGCCGACCGGATCCACGTCGAGCGGATACCGGCCCCCGCTTGAAGCCCTAGGCTCGACCGGGTAACCGCAGCCGGGCGGGAAGCCCCGCGACGTACGCCCGGACTTCGCGTTCGACAGCGCTCGCTTCGACGTCGCTCCCCGCTGCCACAGCCTTTCGAAGCTCGGTGTAGAGTTCGATCGCGGCCTCGAGTGCGGCCACGCACGCCGCGGCGTCGACGCCTCCGACGGTCCGTTCGAGATCGGTCGCGAAGGCGGGGAGCCGGTCCTCGATCCGACGCACGCCGGTCGCCTCGACGCCGGCTCCGAGGAACGCCAGCGGTCCCAGCACGGCGGCCCGAAGCAACGTGAGTCCGTCCAGCGCCTCGAAGATCTCTCCGCGCTCGATCTTGTCGGCGAGGTAGTGCGCCCAGATCCAGAACCGCGCCTCGATCCAGTCCGGGTTCGCGGCCGGGTAACGGGGGGCGGCGCGGGCGAACGCGGCGCTCAGGCAGCCGTCGGCCTCCCACAGGATGACCGGGTCCTCGATCCGTTCGTGCACGTCGTCGAGCGACACGAACTTCAGGTCCACGTGCAGGAGGGGAGGGCCGTAGAGGCACACGAGCAGGCGCGGCTCTCCCACGTGCTCCCCCGTGAAGCCCGCCAGAAACGAGGGATCGATCTGGGCGGCGACCGCCTGCTGCCGGGCGAGGATCTCCGGCCACGCCTCGGGTTCCACCGCCAGCACGAGGTCGAGATCCGAGAACTCGTCCATCTCGCCCGCGATGAACGACCCGCCCGCCGCCAGCCCGACAAGGCCGTCGATCGCGGGAACCGCAGCCAACGCGCGCTCGAGGAACGCACGATGGCGGGCCGGCATGCGGCTGTAAGTGCGAACCACGATTAGAGTTCGGCGGTGAGGTGGGTGCGGTATTCCTGGAGTTCGGCGCGTTCGTCGTCGGGGAGCGCGGGGTGGGTGAGGTCGAGGGTGGCGAGCTGGTCGCGCACCAGCCGGGCGACGAGGAGGCGCATCCAGGGCTTCGAGTCGGCGGGGATCGCGTACCACGGCGCCCACGGGCGGGCGGTCGCGTTGATCGCGTCCTCGTAGGCGGCCATGTAGTCGTCCCAGTGCTGCCGTTCCTCGATGTCGGCGCGGCTGAACTTCCAGTTCTTGTCGGGACGGTCGATGCGGCGCAGGAAGCGGCGGGCCTGCTCTTCCTTCGAGATGTTGAGCCAGAACTTCATGATCACGGTCCCGTTCCGCGCCTGGTGCAACTCGTGATCGCGGATCGACTCGTAGCGCTCCCGGCACCGCTCCATGATCGGCAGCTTCCGCGGGAGCTTCTGCCGGTCGAGGAACTCGGGATGGACCCGCACGATGAGGACTTCCTCGTAGTAGCTCCGGTTGAAGATCCCGATGCGGCCCTTCTCCGGCAGCCGGCGGTTCGTGCGCCACAGGAAGTCGTGCCGGGCTTCCTCGTTGGAGGGCGCCTCGAAGGCGTTGATCCGGAAGCCGGCGGGGTTCACGCCCGTCATCACGGCCCGCAGCGTCGAGTCCTTCCCGGCCGCGTCCATCGCCTGGAAGATCAGCAGCAGCGCGTGGTGACGGTACGCGTGGAGACGCCGCTGGAGCCGCGAGATCTCGCGCACCGTGCGCTTCAGTTCCTTTCTCATCTCGCGCACGGGGGGCGCGTCGGGCGGTGGCGCCGTCACCGCCCGGGAGATGTCGAAGTCGCCATCGTAGCTGACCCGATACGGACTCTCGGGCGGCGAGAAGTCGATCATCGGACCGTGGCCCGGCACGCCGGACCTCAGAATCGCGACGAGCGCAGCCAGGTGTCGGCGCGGACCCAGTAGCGGTCGAACTCCCGCCGCGCCTCCTGCGCCTGGGCCGTCTTCTTCTGCGCATGGAGCGCCTGCATGAGCCCGAAGTACGCCCAGCCCTGATGGGGCAGATCCTCGAGCGCGTCGCGGTACACCTGCTCCGCCTCGGCCGCCCGGTCGTTTTCGAGCAGGATCGCGCCGAGCGTATGGCGGACGGGCATGTGCCACGCCCGCGGCTCGGAGTAGATGAGTCCGTCCTCCTTCTCGATCCCGCGCTTCAGCTCCGCGACGGCCTCGTCCGCCTTCTCCTGCGCGTTCAGGATCTCTCCGGCGAGGATCGAGCGCGGCAGCGCGACGACGTCCGCGAGCGGGCTGTAGCGGAAGGTGGCGGAGGGATCGGCGTCCTCGAGCGCTTTGTCGATCTCATCCAAGTGGTCCTGCGCGACGTCGACATGCCCCATCCGCAGGTAGGCCAGGCCGCGCGAGAAGCTCCACGCGACGAGTTCCATGGGCTCGTCCGACGTCGGCCCGTCACCCGCCAGGATCTCGCTCCAGCGGCCGAACGCGGCGTAGGTGAGCGGGATGTAGGCTCCCCACGGGCCGCGATGCCCGGAAAGATCCTTCGCCGCCTGAATCGCGACGGCGCTCTGGCCGTCCATCACGGCGGCGTTGAGCAGCATGTGCAGGTTGTGCGAGGGATAGACGCCGGGAGGGCCGCCGTGCGCGGCCTTCTGGTCCGCGTGCCACGCCTGCTGGTTGCCGCGCACCGCGTCGCCCCAGCGGCCGATGTTCATGTAGATGTGCGTCGGCATGTGGTGGATGTGGCTCACCGCGATCTGGTCTCCGAGGTGGTCCGAGCACGCCTCGGCGAGGCCGGGATCCTCGGAGGCCTCCACGAGGTGGATGTAGAGGTGGCAGGCGCCGGGGTGGCGGATGTCCCGCGCCAGGACGGTCTCGAGGATGGGGCGGATCTTCTTCACGTCCTTCGCCTCGAGATCCACATCCCCGCGCCGGGGGCGCAGCAGCATCCAGGCCTCGGCCTGCAGCGTGAGCACATCCAGGTCATCGGGGTAGCGCGCCGCGACCTTGTCCATCTCGCGCGCGTACAGCGTGTCGAGCATGCGGCGCCGGGAGCGCTCCGGGTCGGCCTCGAAGCGCACGGCGAAGGCGTCGATCAGCGCCCGCTCGACCTCGGTCGCGCTCGCCTTGTGCTCCTGCGCCTTCTGCATGGCGGCGTGGGCCGAGCGTTCGTTGCCGGGGGACATGCCGCCGTTCAGGTACGGCGCCAGCGACCACGCCTCGCCCCAGTAGCACGAGGCGCACTCCGGGTCCTCCGCCTGCGAGGCGCGGAACGACTCCTCGGCGATCGAGGTGCCGAAGGCGTACATGAAGAGCAAACCCTCGTCGAAGTAGGCCTGCGCCTTCTCCGACTGCGTGGTGATCGGCCGGTTGTGCGGCCCCAGATTTCCGTACAGCGGAGTCGAGTTCCCGTCGCCGTTGCCCGCCGCGGCCGCGGCGCCCATGCCCCCCATGGCGGCGCCCGCCATCCGAGGCGCGTCGCGCTGTCCGCTCGTACACCCGGCCACCATCGCCGCCAGACCCACCGCCAACATCAGATTGCGTCGCCGCATCGGGCTTCCTCCTCTAGATCACGGGGCCCGCCGCACACACCTCCGGCGGACAGTCGTCCTCGTATTCCCTGAAGTTCTCCCTGAAGAGCCGAGCCAGGTGCGCGGCCTTCTCATCGTACGCCGCGGGATCCGGCCACGTCGCGCGCGGCCGCAGGATCTCGCCGGGCACGCCCGGCACCTCCGTCACGACGTGGACCCCGAACACCGCGTCCGGCTCCGTCGGCGCGTTGCCGAGTTCGCCCGCGTGGATCGCGTCCACCATCCGGCGCGTGTGCGGCAGATCGATGCGCGCGCCGATGCCGAACGGCCCGCCGCTCCAGCCCGTGTTCACGAGCCACACCTTCACGCCGTGCTCGTCCATCCGGTCCGCGAGCAGGCGCGCGTACTTCGCCGGGTGCCACACCAGGAACGGACCCCCGAAGCAGGGCGAGAACGTCGCCACCGGGTCGGTCACGCCGACCTCCGTGCCCGCGACCTTCGCCGTATACCCGCTGATGAAGTGGTACATGGCCTGCTCGGGCGTCAACCGGCTCACCGGCGGCAGCACGCCGAACGCGTCCGCCGTCAGGAAGATCACGTCCGTCGGGTGGCCCGCCACGCACGGCACCTGCGCGTTGTCGATGAACTCGATCGGGTAGCTTCCGCGCGTGTTCTGCGTGATCGACGAATCCGACCAGTCCACGCTTCCATCGTCCCGCAGCACGACGTTCTCCAGCACCGCGCCGTAGCGCAGCGCCCGGTAGATGTCGGGCTCCTTCTCCTCGGAGAGGTCGATCGTCTTCGCGTAGCAGCCGCCCTCGATGTTGAAGATCCCCGAATCGGTCCAGCAGTGCTCGTCGTCGCCGATGAGCCGCCGGTTCGGGTCCGCCGAGAGCGTCGTCTTCCCCGTCCCCGAGAGGCCGAAGAGGAGCGACGAAGCCCCGGTCGCCGGGTCGGTCGTCGCCGAGCAGTGCATCGAGAGCACGTCCCGCTTCGGCATGAGGTAGTTCATGATCGTGAACACGCCCTTCTTCATCTCCCCCGCGTACTCGGTCCCGAGGATGCAGGCCTCGTTGTCCGCGAAGGAGAGATCGACGCTCGTCGGCGAGGTGACGCCCTCCACCGACGGGTCCGCCGCCTCCTGGCCCGCGTTGTAGACGACGAAATCGGGCTCGCCGAACTCCGCCAGCTCCGCGGGCGTGGGGCGGATGAGCATGTTGTGCATGAAGAGGGCGTGATACGGGCGGTTGCAGATGATCCGGACGTTGAGGCGGTACTCCGGGTCCCAGCCCGCGAAGCCGTCGATCACGTAGAGGAGATCCTGCGCGTTCAGGAAAGCCCGGGCGCGTTCACGATTCCGGCGGAAGCTCTCGCGCTCGAGGAGGAAGTTGACCGGACCCCACCAGACGTCCCGCTCGGTCTCCGGATCGCTCACCACGTGCTTGTCGTTCGGCGAACGACCGGTCTTGGCGCCGGAGAACGCCACGAGGGCTCCGTTCGCCGCCTGGACCGCGCCGGGTTCGCGTCCGCTCAAGGCGTCGGCGTAGATGTCCCCCACGGGGGGATTACGTTTTATGCGGGTGACGGTGATCCCGTGCGCGCTGAGGTCCATGGTGCCGATCTCGGCCGTCGTAGTCGTCATGTGTCATCGTCGCCATAATCAGGGGAGGGCCGACACCACGGCGACGAGCCCACGAATCGGGGACAGATCTCAGCGCCGAACGGAATCGGCGCCGACCGTCCGATTCACGAGCAATCTGTTAAAATAAGCCTTCGGACTTGAGATGACTACTGAAACGGGGGAACCCTCATGACCGGCCCGACACGATCTTCGATCTCTCGCGGACTCGCAGCCGTCCTTTGCGGCGCGACGGCGGCGGTGGCGATTCCGGCGGCGGCGGCTGTAGCGCTTCCAGCCACGGCCCACGCAGTCCAGGAGGCGGACGACCCGCCGTGGCGCTGGTCCGAGGCGCGCGTGTTCGAGGCCGTCAACCGGGTGCGCGCCGGGCGCGACCTCAACCCCGATTCGTGGCCGGACGGTGGCCGGGTGGCCGTGCTGCTCTCGTTCGACGTCGACAACGAGACGGTCTGGCTGCGGAACGGCGACACCAACGTGGGCGGCCTCTCGCAGGGAGAATACGGCTCGCGCGTCGCCCTCGGCCGCATCATCGACCTGCTCGACGAGTACGGGATCGCCGCCTCGTTCTTCGGGCCCGCCCTCAGCTTCAGCCTGGCGCCGCACCAGGTCGACATGATCCAGGCGTCGGGCCGCCACGAGATCGGCGTCCACGGCTGGATCCACGAGCGCAACGCCACGCTCCCGCGCGATGAGGAGGAGCGCCTGCTGCGCATGGCCATCGATCGCCTGACGGAACTCACGGGCGAACGCCCGGTCGGCTACCGCGCGCCGTCGTGGAACTTCAGCGACTCGACGCTCGACCTCCTGCTGGAGATGGACTTCCTGTACGACTCCTCGCTCATGGCGGACGACCGTCCCTACGAGATCAACCAGAACGGCGAGCCCACGGGACTCGTCGAACTCCCCGTGGACTGGATCCTGGACGACGCACCGCTCTTCAACCCCCTCGGCGACCGCTACTCCAACCCGCGCGAGGTGCTGGAGGTGTACAAGGACGAGTTCGACGTGGCCTGGGAGGAAGGGACGATGTTCCTCCTCACCATGCACCCGCACTACATCGGCCACCGCTCACGGATCGTGATCCTGCGCGAACTCATCGAGCACATGCGCTCGAAGCCGGGCGTCTGGTTCGGTACCCACCGCGAAGCCGTCGAGTGGGTCCGCGCCCAGGCCGCCATGCCCTAGCGCGGGGCGGTCTCTTCGAGCAGGTCGAGGATGAAGGCGAACTCGAAGGCGAGTTCCTCGTAGGCCCGGTCCCGGCCCGAGCCGCCGCCGTGGCCGGCGTCCATGTGCGTCTTGAGGAGCAGACGGTTCTCGTCCGTCTTCGTCGCGCGCAGCTTCGCCACCCACTTCGCCGGCTCCCAGTACTGCACCTGCGAGTCGTGGAGTCCCGTCGTGACGAGCAGGTTCGGGTAGTCCTTCGCCTCTACCTGGTCGTAGGGCGAGTAGGAGAGCATGTAGCGGTACGATTCGAGGTCCGCCGGGTTGCCCCACTCATCCCATTCGAAGGTCGTGAGCGGGATCGACTCGTCGAGCATCGTCGTCACGACATCGACGAACGGCACGTGCGCGACCACGCCCCGGAACAAATCCGGCCGCATGTTCACCACCGCCCCCATGAGCAGGCCCCCGGCGCTCCCGCCCCGGGCGAAGAGCATCTCGGGGCTCGTGTAGCCTTCCGCCACGAGGTAATCCGCCACGTCCACGTAGTCGGTGAAGGTGTTCTTCTTGTTGAACATCTTCCCGTCCTCGTACCACGCCCGGCCCAGTTCCTGTCCGCCGCGGATATGGGCGATCGCGTAGACGAACCCGCGGTCGAGGAGGCTGAGACGGGTGGAGGAGAAGGTGGGCTCCATGCTCGCCCCGTAGGAGCCGTAGGCGTAGAGGAGGAGGGGGTTGTCGCCGTCCTTCTCGAGACCCCGCCGGTAGACGACGGACACCGGCACTTCCACGGCGCCGTCGCGGGCGGGGGCGTGCAGCCGTTCCACCACGTAGTCCGCGCGGTCGTAGCCGCCGAGCACTTCGTCCTCCTTGAGCAGCGTGCGCTCGCGGGTGGACATGTCGTAGTCGTAGACGGAGCGCGGCGCGGAGAGCGACGTGTACCCGTAGCGAAGGATGTCCGTGTCCAGTTCGGGGTTGGCCGACAGCGAGGCCAGGTAGGCCGGCTCGTCGAACGCGATCTGGTGCTCGTCTCCCTCCCA
The DNA here is from genome assembly GCF_947581915.1 of Candidatus Palauibacter scopulicola. Taxonomy (NCBI): domain Bacteria; kingdom Pseudomonadati; phylum Gemmatimonadota; class Gemmatimonadia; order Candidatus Palauibacterales; family Candidatus Palauibacteraceae; genus Candidatus Palauibacter; species Candidatus Palauibacter scopulicola. Next base: position 8,191 of record NZ_CANPWG010000046.1, on the reverse strand, counting down.
CGCGCGGACGCGCAGGCGGGTGAGCCCTCCCGCGCGCTCCGAGAGGACGAGGTAGTTCCGGAACAACTCGAACCCCTGCAGGAAGACGTCGCCCCGGTGCGGGATGACCGTCTCCCAGTTGTCCGTCGCCGTCCGGTCGACGGGGGTCCGCATGAGCTTGAAGTTCTCGGCCCCGTCGAGGTTCGTCCGGATGTAGAAGTGGTCCCCGAAGTGGTCGAAGCGGTGCTCGTGCCCGCGCTCGCGCGGAAGGAAGAGGGTGAACTCGCCCTCGGGGTTCGCCGCGTCCAGGAAGCGGTGCTCGTCCGCCAGGGTGTGGGAGGAGGAGATGACGAGGTACTGCTTCGACTTCGTCTTGCGAATGCCGCTGCTGAACTCCTCGTCGTCCTCCTGGTACACGAGCACGTCGTCCGCGGGGTCGGCGCCGACGCGGTGCCGGTAGACCTGGTACGAACGCAGCGTGCCGGGATCCCGGCGCGTATAGAAGAGCGTCCGGTTGTCCTCGGCCCACACCATGTTGCCGGAAGCGCCCTCGATCGCCTCCGGGTAGTCCTCTCCGGTGTCGAGGTTCCGGATCCGGATGGTGTAGATGCGGCGCCCGCGGGTGTCCTCGGCCCACGCCATCAGGTTCCCGTCGGAGCTGACCGTGGGGAAGGCGGAGTAGAAGTCGTGGCCCTCGGCGAGCGGGTTGACGTCGAGGATGACCTCCTCGTCCGCGTCCAGCGACCCGCGCTTCCGGGCATGGATCGGGTAGTCCCGCCCTTCTTCGGTGCGACTGTAGTAGAAGAAGTCGCCCCGTCGTACCGGCACGGAGAGGTCGGTCTGCTGGATCCGGCCCTTGATCTCCTCGAACAACTCCGCCTGGAGATCCTCGGTGTGCGCCATCAGCGCGTCGGTGTAGCCGTTCTCCGCCTCGAGGTACGCGATGACCTCGGGATTTTCGCGCTGGTTGAGCCAGTAGTAGTTGTCGACTCGTGTGTGCCCGTGCGTCTCCAGTTGTTCCGGGATCACGCGTGCGACGGGGGGCGCGACCCCGGCATCGGCCGGGGATTCGGAGGCGGGATCGGCACCCTCCCCGGTGCAGCCGGCGGCCTGAACGCTCACGGCGAGCAGCGCCGCGATGAGGGAAAAACGGTCATGGCATGCTGCCTTCGCTCGCGGCATCGACGACTCCTTCGCTTCACTCGAATGCTGATCGCCCGCGGTCGTATAGCTCTTCGCGCGTTGGGCGCTTTCCGCCCGGCCACTCGATCTTCCGGGGCTTGCGAGCAAGAAGGCGCTTCATCGCGGTCTCGTAGTCCTTGTCGGACTCCTTGCCGCGCCACTGGCGGCGGTGCTGGGCGCGTTTCACTGTTCTCTCTTCCAGTTCTCCAGTACTGAAATCGGGACATGATGATCGTGCGACATGAGGACCGCGTCAAAGGATGCGTCGCGTTGGCGGCGCTGGTTCTGGCCCTCGCAACGGGGTTCGGGTGCGCTCCGGCGCCGGTCGCGGACAGTGCGGCGGAGGCTGTCTATCCGGGCGCGTCGTGGGAGCGGATCACGGATCCGGCGGCGGCCGGGTTCTCGGCCGAGGCGCTGGACGCGGTCCATCTCTACGTCGAGGGGATCAACACGTCGGCGGTGATGGCCGTGGTCGGGGGACGGGTGGTGTTCGAGCACGGACCGGTGGATTCGCTGAGCTATCTCGCTTCCGTGCGGAAGAGCATCCTCGCCATGCTGTACGGGAACTACGTGGCGGACGGAACCATCGACCTCGAACTCACCCTCGAGGATCTCGGTATGGACGACGTGCAGGGCCTCCTCCCGATCGAGAAGCGCGCCCGCGTCCTCGATCTCGTCACCGCGCGCTCCGGCGTCTATCACCCCGCGTCGAACGCGGGGGACAACCTCGCGGACGCGCCGCCCCGCGGCTCGCAGGAACCCGGCACCTACTACCTGTACAGCAACTGGGACTTCAACGCGGCCGGGGCCGCCTTCGAGCAACTGACCGGCCGCAACATCTACGACGCGCTGGAAACGGACCTCGCCCTGCCGCTCGGGTTCGAGGACTGGGACCGGTCGATCCACCGCAAGTCGGGCGACGCCACGCGCTCCCGGAATCTCGCCTATCACATGGTCCTCTCCACGCGGGACATGGCCCGGATCGGATACGTGATGCTGCGGGACGGGATGTGGGATGGCGAGCGGATCCTGCCCGACGGGTGGGCCGAACGCATCGTCGGCATCGTCACGCCATCCGAGGAGATGAACCCCGAGGGGCTGCGCGGGGGCGAGTTCGGCTACGGGTACATGTGGTGGGTGTGGGACGGCCCCGCGGTGCCGGAGGGATTCGAGGGGGCGTACAGCGGCCGGGGCGCCTACGGCCAGTTCATCACGGTCATCCCCTCGGTGGGCATGGTCGTCGCGCACAAGACGGTGCCCGACGCTCAGACGCCGTGGAGCGACTACATGGGCATCCTCACCCGACTCGTCGCGGCCCACTGCGGCGCGGATTGCTGACGGACGCGAGCACCGCAACACGTTCCCGCGGGAACGTCCCGCGTTCGACCTAGCGGGAACTCGTTCCGGTCCATTCCACCCACACGGACTCGGGCTTGCGGAACTCGTAGCCATAGGGGGCCGCGGGACGGTCCGGGTCGAGGCGGAGGCCGGGGCAGCGGGCCCATAGCGTTTCGAGTACGACGCGGGTCTCGAGGCGGGCGAGCGGGGCGCCGAGGCAGAAGTGGCGACCCACCGCGAACGACAGGTGGTCGCCGGCGTTCCGGCGGGTCGCGTCGAAGCGGTCGGGGTGCTCGAAGTGCGCGGGATCCCGGTTCGCCGCGCCCAGCATGCAGTGGACCACCTCTCCCTCCGCGATGCGGACGCCGCGGATCTCGGTGTCGCGGGTCGCGTGGCGGGCGGCCGACTGCACCGCGGGCTCCCAGCGCAGCGTCTCCTCGATCGCCAGCTCCAGGGCGGCCTCGCCCGCCCGCGCCGCCGGGACTTGTTCGGGATGCGACAGCAGCGCCCACACGGCGTTGGCGATCATCGACTCGGTCGTCTCGATCCCGCCGAAGAGGATGATGAGCGCGTTGGAGCGGATCTCCTCCGCCGTGAGCGGGTCGACGTGGTCGCACGCGAGGTCGGAGAGGAGGCTGCCATCCGGGTCCCGTTCGAGTTCCTCGAGGATCGGTGCGAGCGCCCGGCCGAACGCGTCCGCCGCCCCCTTGCCCGCCGCCCGCAACTCCGGGTCGCCCGCGAAGTTCGCCAGCGCCCGGGCGAAGTGTTCGTACCATTCGTTCACGCGCTCCGTCTCGCTCAAGGGAATGCCGAGCACGGTCAGCACGGAATGCAGCGCGACCGGGCGCGCTACCCGCGTCCGCATCTCCCCGGCCTGCCATCGACCGGCCCGTCCGCCGTCAGCCGGTCTGGCCGCAGACCGCATCGCCTCCACTCGGCGCTCGACCTCCGCCACCAGGGGCGGAAGCGAAGCCGTCTTCATTCGGGAGGCGTGGAACGGGGGCAGACACTTCCGCTTGTAGCGGATCTGCGTCGGACCCTCCGTCGTCATCATGTGGACGCCGAACATGTCGCGGATCGTCGAAGGCGCATCCGTCGTGAAGAGGTCGGGGTCCCGGAGCACGGCGAGGATGTCGTCGCGCCGCGTGAGGAACCAGCGCTCGATCTCCGGGACCCAGGTGACGGGTTCCGCCTCCCGCAGTTCGGCGAAGGTCGGGTACGGGTCGACCGCGAGATCCGCGAGACGGACCCGCGCCCCGAGCGGGAAGCGATCGGCCCGCGGCTCGCTCATCACAACCCGGACCATACCAGTACGGCGAAACCGACGAAGAGCGCGTAGACACCGGCCACGCCGGCGACGATCCAGCGGCCCCGGCCGCGGTAGGCCCGGAAGAGGAAGACGGAGACGGCCAGCACGAGGAGCACTTCGCCGATGGCCGCGTATCCTCCGTAGTGGGCCGGGTCCCAGTACGACACGGGGCTGGTGAAGCGCCAGTCGCTGAACGGGAAGAAGTGGCGGTGCGCGTCCTCCCGGTGCAGCGGCAGGTCACCCAGCGCGTGGAGGATCATGCTCGCGACGAACAGGGCCCATGCGGTGAGCCTCGCCGATGGCGGCGTGGCGGCCACTCCGGCGGGCGCGATGGCCCCGGCGGTCGGGATGCCCCCGGCGGTCGAGCGCCGGCCGATGAGCATGAGGAGGATGCACAGGGCAAGTACGAGGAGGGGGATCGAACTCGGGATGTCGAACACGACCTGCCAGCCGGGGTCGAAGTAGCGCTCTGACCAGATCCGGCCCTCCGACACACCGCGCGCGAGCCGCTCCCAGAGGTAGAAGACGAGCATCGGGAGGTCCGGGGCGACAGCCCCGAGCGCGGCCGGCAGCGCGTTGCGTTCGGACCGGCCCAGCACGATCAGGCTGAGCGCCGCGTGCGCCGGCGTCGTCACCCGGCAGCCCGCGGCCGCGGCGGGGACCCGCGCCGCACGGACAGCCCAACGGCCTCCGTCAGACGCCCGCTCCGCGCTTCAGGCGCTGGAGATGCTGGCGGCGGAACTTCGCCACCTTCGGCGCGACGACCGCCTGGCAGTACGGCTGGGTCGGGTTCCGATTCAGGTAGTCGTCGTGGTACGCCTCCGCCGGGTAGAACGTCTCCAGTGGGGCAATCTCCGTCACGATCGGGTCCGGCCAGATCCCCGCCGCCGTGATCTCGGCGACCTTCCGCTCGGCCGCGTCCTTCTGTGCTTCGCTCTCGTGGAAGATCGCCGAGCGGTACTGCGTCCCCACGTCCGCGCCCTGCCGGTTCAGCGTGGTCGGATCGTGGATCGTGAAAAAGACATCCAGCAGATCGTCGAACGAGACCGTGTCCGGATCGAAGGTGACGAGCACGACTTCCGCGTGCCCGGTGCGGCCCGAGCACACCTGCTCGTAGGTGGGGTTCTCGACATGCCCGCCGGCGTACCCCGACTTCACGCGATGTACGCCATCCAGAAGCTGATACACGGCTTCGAGGCACCAGAAGCACCCCCCGCCCAGCGTCGCCGTCTCCCTTATCTCGCTCATCTCCCCCTTCTCTCACTCATCTGTCCGAGTCTCCGTAGTCGGTGGTGGTGGTCGTGGCGCGCTTCTGTTGCTCGACCATCTCGGCTACGTCGGCGAGGAGTTGCTTCGCGTCGTAGACGATGCCGTCCTTGATCGTGTACAGGATGCCGCCGACCGTCTCGACCTCGCCCGTCTCGTCGTTCAGGCGCCGCGCCCCGGTGCCGTACAGGACCTTCAGGTTCTGGATCGGGTTCTCGTCCACGATCACGAGGTCCGCCAGCAGGCCGCGCCGCACGACGCCGAACTCGATCGGACGGCCCGTCGGCTTGAACAGCGTCTCGGCCGCGTGCATGGTCGCGGCGCGGATCACCTCCAGCGGATGGAACCCGGCGTGCTGCAGAAGTTCCATCTCCTGGATCGTGGAGAAGCCCATGAGGTTGTAGATGTAGCCGGCGTCCGAACTCGCCGTGACGCGGCCGCCCATGTTCTTGTAGTCGTTGAGCAGGTCGTGCCACACCTCGAGGAAGTCGCGCCACGCCACTTCCTCCCACGTCGTCCAGTCGAAGTAGTACGAGCCGTGGTCCTCGCGGTTCGCCTCGTAGAACTCCCACAGCGTCGGCAGCGTGTAGGTCCCGTGCCAGGGCGCGTACATCTGGTCGTCGATGTCCCAGCTCGCCTGGTAGGCGGTCATGGTGGGGTCGAGGGTGACGTCGAGCGCGAGCATCTCCTCGAGGAGGGCGTTCCACTCCGGGCTCCCGGGCTCGTGGATGAGGTTCCACTGCATGGGCACCTGCCCGAAACGGTGCTGCTCGTCGTTGTAGTTCATCTCCGGCGGCCACGGCTGGACGTCGTGGTCCTTGTACAGCGCCTCGAACAGCCCGTAGAAGTGGGTGACGGTGCCGAGGCCGAGGCGCGCGGCGTCGAGCGCGTTCATCTGCGCGACGCCCATCTGGCCGAGATGGGCCGTGCTCCCGAGGCCGAGTTGGGCGGCCTCGTCCAGCAGCGCCTCCATGATGTCCGGGCGGAACGAGTTGAGCTTGAGCCCGTCGGCGCCCGACTCCTTCACGTACCGGGCCCAGTCCCGCGCGTCCTCCGGGGTGTCGATCAGGCGGCCGCTCCATCCCTCTCCGCCCGCGCCCGTGAAGGGATAGACCCACATGCGCGGCGCCACGATCTCGTTCGCCGCGCTCCGCGCCTTCTCCCGGATCGACCAGTCGTGGGGGCCGAAGGCGACGCCGCGGCCGGTCGTGATGCCGTGCGCCATCCACAGCTTGTAGGTGTACTCCGCCTCGGGCGCCTTGGGGACGCCGCCGGTGTGCAGGTGGAGGTCCACGAAGCCCGGCAGGACGTACATGCCGGTGGCGTCGATCTCGTGCACGACGGCGTCGGGATTGCCCTCGACGGTGAGGCCGGGGCGGCGCGCCTCGTCGATGGGGCGCTGCGGGACGCCGACGCCGACGACATCGACGATCCGGTTCCCCTCGATGACGATGTCCATCGGACCGATGGGCGGTGCGCCCGTGCCGTCGATCACGGTGGCGCCGCGGATGATGAGGCGGTCGTACGGTCCTTCGCCCTCGTCCGGGCCGCGGTCGGGAGCCCCGACCATCTGCATCGGCTGCAGGGCTTCCGCCGCGGTGGCCAGAAGGATCAGCGCCGAAATGGCGGTCAGAGCGCTTCGAATGACGCCGCCAGGTCTCTTCATGAGTCGTCCTCCATGTCGATGGTGCGTAGCCATCGTCACCCGCCGCGCGAACCGCGGCAACTGCGTACACGGCATTGCAACGGTACCGCGATCCGATTTGCAACGTTTCCGTGATCGGAATCGCAATTCTTTCGCCGCGATGGTAGTACGTACGGTTCGATCCCGGATCGGCGGCGCGCAAGCCGAAAAGCGGCCCGTGGAGGCCACCGAACTGTCGCAGCACGCCAATGCCGGACGTTTAGGACGTGAGACGTCGGAGGAACGGCGCACAGGAAGAAGCGATCATGCTGTTCGGTCAGAGCAGATTCGAACGTGGGAACTCGGCGGCCACCGCCATGCTGCTGGCGAGCGTTCTGGCGAGCGTCGGGTGCGACAGCTCGGAGTCGCCTTTCGCGCCGGATTTCGGGGTCGAAGAACCCTCCCGGCTCTCCGTCCCCGTCGAACGGACTCCCGTAGAACAGCCTCCGGCAGAACCGCTCGAGGCCGAACCGGCTCTCACCGAAGAGGTCCCCACACCGGCGACGGATACACCGCCCCTCGAGGACGGCAAGGAGTCGGCGGTCCGGTCGGCGCCGCCGGGGGATCCACCGGGAGAGGCCGAGTCGATCGTGCTGCGCGGGCCCACCTCGATCAGTACGGAATGTCGCTCGGTCCCGCCGCTGATCATCATTGACGGGGTCAAGCAGCCGGATGACTTCAAACTATCGGATGTCGAGGCCCTGGACATCGATCACGTGGAGGTCGTGAAGGGGCGCGCCGCGGTCCTGCTCTACGGGCCGCGCGCCCGGGGCGGCGCGATCGACATCCAGACGAAGCGCGGGACGCAGGCCACCGTTCTGAGCGGGCCGAAACCGAGGTGACCATGCGGGGGCCGGTCGTCTCCCGGCCCCCGCGTCAGGCCCGTCCCACCGTCAGTGGCGGACTTCGGTGTCTACCCCTTCCTCCCCTTCGGAGCGGGCGATGATCGCGGCGCCGCACGAGTCGCTGAACACGTTGACCGCGGTGCGGTACATGTCGAGCGGCCGGTCGATGGCGAGCATCGCGCCCACGATCGTGATCGCCTCCGGGTTGTCGCCGAGGCCGATCGCGTTGAGGACGATGAAAATCACGACCACGCCGGCCGAGGGCACCGCGGCCGCGCCGATCGAGGCGAGAAGCGCCGTGAGGACGACGATCGCCTGCTGACCGATGGTGAGGTCGACCCCGAGCACCTGCGCGATGAAGAGGGCGCCGGCGCACTCGAAGATCGCCGTGCCGTCCATGTTCACGGTGGCGCCCATCGGGAGCACGAACGACGAGACCTTGTTCGAGACACCCACCTTCTCCCGCAGCGTCTTGATCGTGACCGGGAGCGTCGCGCCCGACGAACTCGTCGAGAACGCGGTCAGGAGCGGCTCGCGCAGGTTCGCGAAGTGTACCAGCGGCTTGATGCGGCCCAGCACGATGAGCAG
>NZ_CANPWG010000045.1 GCF_947581915.1 Candidatus Palauibacter scopulicola | reverse complement strand
TTAGACTTACGTGATCTCCTGCCGGGATGTTGGCCGTTAGCCGTCCGCCTACGCGGCAAGTTCATCGAACGACGCGGCCGCCACCGTCTCGGTTTCCGGCACTTCGGTCGTGGTCGTCGGACACGCGAGGGGCGTTGTGACGGTCACCGTGGCGGCGCGCGACGCGGGTGGCCTGATCGCGCAGCAGAGCTTCCCTGTGACGGTGCCCAACCGGCCGCCGGAAGCGACGGCCGATATTCCGGACCAGACCGTGTTCGCAGGTCAGACCGCGACGGTGGATGCGTCCGCCTGGTTCCGCGATCCGGACGGCGACGGCCTGCGCTACGCCGCCATGTCGTCCAGAGCCGCGGTGGCAGCGGTGGCGGTGTCGGGAGTGGAGATCGCGATCCGGGCCCTGGCCCCCGGGGTCACGAGGATCGCCGTGCGGGCGAGCGATGCGGATGGCGCGGGCGTGGAGCAGGCGTTTCAGGTGACCGTGCCGAATCGGGCTCCGGATCCGGTCGGGACGATTACCCCCCTAACGCTGCCGACCGGCGAGACGGCCACCGTGGACGTGTCCGGCTACTTCGTGGATCTCGACGGAGAGAAACTCTCCTTCGCGGCGGCGACGTCGAACGCGGCCGTGGCCGTCGTCTCGGTGGTGGGAGATTCGGTCGCCGTGACCGCAACCGGGAGGGGACTCGCGACGATAACGATCACGGCTCGCGACCCGCAGGGCGAGGCGGCCCAGCAGAGTTTCCGAGTGACCGTGCCCAACCGGGCGCCGCAGCCGGTGGGGACGATTCCGCCGCTGGCGCTGCCCTCCGCCGGGACGGCCACCGTCGATGTCTCCTCCTATTTCACCGATCCGGACGGCGACGCGCTTTCCCACTCGGCGATCTCGTCGAACGCGGGGGTGGCGGCCGTCTCCGTGTCCAGCGGCGTCGTGACCGTTCGGGCGCTGTCGCCGGGCGACGTCACTGTGACGGTCACGGCCAGCGACCCCGGAGGCCTGACCGCCTCCTCCGCGTTCGACGTCAGCGTGGCCAGTGCCCCCGGCTTCCAGATCGAACTCGTCTTCGCGACCCCCGTGACCCGGACTCAGGAGGCAGCCTTCGTCCGCGCGGCGCAGCGGTGGATGGCGGTTCTGGCGCCGTCCGACCTCCCGGACGTGGCGCTGAACCGAACCGTGGGCTGCGACGGCGATCCGCGATTCGAGCGCTCCGTCGCGACGATCGACGACTTGATGATCGTGGTGGCGGTGACCGAGATCGACGGTCGGCGCGGGGTCCTCGGACGAGCCAAGCCCTGCTGGATCCGGACCGGCACGTCGTTGCCCCTCTACGGCGGGATCGAGTTGGATGCTGCCGACCTCAATCGGCTCGAGACCGGCGATCTTGAGGACCTGATCCTCCACGAAATGGGGCATGTGCTCGGCATCGGCACCCTCTGGGACCGGCTGGGGTTACTCCGGAACCCCGCCTCCAAAGACGATCAGCGCGACACCCACTTCACGGGCCGGATGGCCATCGCCGCGTTCGATGAAGCCGGCGGCGCCAACTACGCCGGCGCCAAGGTGCCCGTCGAGAACACCGGCGGCCCGGGGACCTGGAACGGCCACTGGCGGGAAGGCGTGCTGACCACCGAACTCATGACCGGACAACTGGATCGCGGTCCGGAGCCCCTGAGCGCGATCACGGTTCAGTCCCTTGCGGACCTCGGCTACTCCGTCGATCCGGCGGCGGCCGATCCGTACCGGCTCCCCGACGCGGACGCCGCCCGCGCGGTCGAGGAAGACGAGGGGATACCGTACGGAGACGACATCTGGAGAGGACCCATCGTCGTGGTCGACGAGGCAGGGCGGATCGTCCGAGTCATCCAACGCCACTGACCCGGTACTCGGGATCGAAGCGCTCCACCCCGCCGCCGTAGTCCCGCGCTGATTGCGCCCTCATGCGGGCGGGGCGACGTTGAGGACATGCGCCGATTCAACACCGCCGGCCCCGTCCGGCCGGACGAGCACTACTGCGTCCCGCCGCTGGACCGGGGGAGCTTGGCCGGCGTGCTGGATCTGATCCGCTCCAAGGCCTACTTCGTCGTCTACGCTCCCCGGCAGACGGGGAAGACCTCCGCCCTGCTGGCCCTGCGCGACCTGCTGAACGGCGGCGCCGAGGGCGAGTATCGTTGCGCGTACATCAACGTCGAACCGGCGCAGACGGCCCGCGAGGACGTCGGACGGGCGACGGGGGCGATCGCCACCGAGATCGCCCACGAAGCCGAGGACACGCTGAACGATCCGGCCACGGCCGAGGCGGCGCGGGACCTCGACACTACGGGGCGTCCCGATGTTGCGCTGGGGACGCTGCTGCGCCTGTGGGCGAAGGCGTCCGCCTCGCCGCTCGTGCTCCTGATCGACGAGATCGACGCGCTGGTCGGCGACTCGCTCGTGTCCGTGTTGCGGCAACTCCGCGCGGGCTACGCCCACCGCCCGGCCGCGTTCCCGCACAGCGTCGTGCTGTGCGGCGTGCGCGACGTGCGCGACTACCGGATCCACTCCGGATCCGGGCGGGAAGTGATCACGGGGGGCAGCGCGTTCAACATCAAGACTCGCTCGCTCCGCCTGGGAGACCTCACCCGGGCCGAGGTCGAGGCCCTGCTGGGCCAGTTCACGGCCGAGTCGGGCCAGGCTTTCGCCCGGGAGGCGCTGGAAGCCGTGTGGGAGCAGACGCACGGGCAGCCCTGGCTCGTCAACGCTCTTGCACAGGAAACATGCTTCCCCTCCGGCGCGCCCCTTCCGCGCGACCGTCCCATCTCCGAGCCGGACGTCTTCGAGGCAAGGGAGGCGCTAATCTTGCGCCGCGAAACGCACCTGGACCAACTGGCCGACAAGCTGCGCGAGCCGCGGGTGCGCCGCGTGATCGAGCCGCTGCTGAGCGGTGACGATGCGGCCTATTCCGGCCGGGACTTCGAGTACGTGCGCGATCTTGGACTGGTGGCGCCGGACCCGCCGCTTCGTATCGCCAACCCCATCTACAGCGAAGTGCTGCCCAGGGAACTCACCTGGGTGCTTCAACAGGCGATGCCGCAGCAGCCGATGGCCTGGTACGTCGATGCCGGCGGCGGCCTCGACATGGACAAGCTGCTCGCCGCCTTCCAGGACTTCTTCCGGCAGGACTCGGAGCACTGGGTCCAGCGCGCCCAGTACACCGAGGCGGGCCCCCAACTCGTGCTGCAGGCGTTCCTGCACCGCGTCGTGAACGGGCGGGGGCGGATCGAGCGGGAGTACGCGCTGGGAAGCCGCCGCGTGGACCTGCTGGTCATCTGGCCCGGCGATGAGGGGCGCGCCGACCGGTTCGTCGTCGAGTGCAAGCTCCTGAAGGATGGCGGTTCACACGCCCGAACCGTCGAGCAGGGACTCGAGCAGACGGCTGGCTACATGGATCTCTCCGACGCCGACGCCGGCCACCTCGTCGTCTTCGACATGCGCGAGGGAAGGACCTGGGCCGAGAAGATCTACCGCGAGGAGCGCCGCCGAAACGGCGCGACCATCACCGTGTGGGGCGCCTGATCGACCGCTGAGTCTCACCGGTGCGGACGTCGATTCCCATGTCCTCGAAGTCCGAACGTTGCGCGGGATTTCGGTCCTTCACGTTCCCCTATTCGTTACCTCATTCGAGGAATCGTGGCAAACCATTGCCCCCCATAAAGTTGGGGGATTACACCCTATATTGGGGGGTCGTGTTCTCTCTGTCAATCACGCGTCTTTTTCGGCGCCGGCGGCGGTGGCGGCGGCGTGCAGTTCGAACGAGGGAAGCAGGCTGAATCTCCCCGAATAGCGGCGTCCCGGCTCGACGACGCCCTCCTCGCACCTCTCGAGAAAACACCGTGAGCCAGGTATGGGACGTCAGCGCCGGTGGACCTCGCTGTTCGGAAACCCGACCGCCACAAGAGGGCGACCGTGACGTCAGGGATAGGCGGTGGACACGCGGGTGCCCTCTCGGAGCGCTTCCTCGATGCTGAGGAGACGGGTCTCGACACCTTCGAGCCGCTGCTCCACGCCGCTGATCTCGGCTTCCATCGCGCCCATGCGGCCCCCGAGATGCCAGACGCCGCTGAACCCGAGGGAGAGGAGCGTGACGAGCGACACGAGCCCGTTCATACCAGCGATCCAGCGATCAGGATTCTTCGTCATGTTTCCGGCTCCACCTTCCTGGACACGGCACTTACAATGGGTCGATCCGGCACGCCCCTGCAATCGCTGCGGTCGAACCCCTGACGACCTCATGATAGGGTGGCGGATCAAGAGACTCTCAACCGCCAAGCGGCTACTGAGTCGGCGGGTCGGGCAGGCCCCGGTCGCGGATGAGGTCGGCGAGTTCGCGTACTTCTTCGCTCAGGCCGGCGACCCCTTCCCGCATCTCGCGCACTTCCGATTCGAGGCCGGTCACACGCAGCTCGAGTCCGGTCACATGTGTTTCGATGCCGGTCAGCCGCGTCTCGATGCCGGTCAGCCGCGTCTCAAGCGTGGACATTCGCGGCTCGATGCCGGCGACCCGATCGTTCACGCCAGCGATGCTCGCCACAAGTTGCACCTGTGTTTCACCGAGCCTCACGGTCTGGTTCCACACGAGCGTGAAGGCCGCGGTGACGACGGTGAGCGCGACCGTGAGGGAGAGGCCCAGGCTCCAGCGCGTGACCGTGATGCCGTCGGCGGCTCCCGAGGGTCGGACGCGCGAGCGGGACGAGCGGTCGTCGACGCGCGTCCGGCCGGCATCGGCTCCGGCCCGGGGTGTGTGCGCGTTCGGCTTGGGCATGGACGACTCCTTCGGCGATGATCTCAAGCTAGCGGTTCGAGCTCCTGCACCAAAGCTCACCGATGAGATCAACGGGGCGTCAACGGAGACCGCGCGGCGCGGTCAGCGCGGCACCTCGACGGACTCGACGACGATCGTGAACGGCACGGCCCGCATGAGTCGCTGCTCCGGGGCATCGAGCGGGATCCTGGACCGTCCCGAGGGTGGACGGTCGGCGGCCGGAGCAGCCATTACGTAGATGTCGAGCTTGCCGGTCCCGTCGGCCCGGTCGGACGCGAAAGCGATGCTGGCGCCGTCGGGAGACCAGGCGGGGGTAAAATCGAGACCGGGGTCACGGGTCAGCCGCGTCAGGCCGGTGCCGTCCGCGTTCATCACGTAAATCTCGCTGTTGCCGTCCCGGTTGGACGTGAACACGATTCTGGCGCCATCGGGAGACCACTTCGGGTAGTCGTCACGAGCGGCGTGGTCTGTGAGCCGCGTCAGGCCAAGGCCGGGGCCGACATTCAGATCCTTCGTGTAGATCTCCATGTTGCCGTCGCGGTCGGACCTGAAAGCGATCCTCGTCCCGTCGGGGGACCACGCGGGGTTCTCGTCCCGTGCAACGTGGGTGGTCAGCGGCCCCACGGTCCGGCCCACGGGCCACGCGTAGATGTTGAAGTCGCCGTCGCGGTCGGACTCGAAGGCGATTCGGCCATCCGGGGACCAAGTGGGGTAGTCGTCGTGGCCGTCGTGGCGCGTCAGCGGCGCCGCCGCCCCGTCCGAGAGATTCTGCGTCCATATCTCGCGGTAACCGTTGGGGTTGCCCGGGGAGGCGCGGTCGGACGAGAACGCGATCACGTCCCCGCGGGGCGACCACGCGACGTTGTCCTGCCAGGCGGATCCTTCGTGGGTCAGTTGAACGAGGCCGGCGCCGTCGGCATTCATCAGGTAGATCTCTGAGGTCCGGCCGTCCCGGGATTCGCCCGTGAAGGCGAGGTGGGCGCCGTCCGGTGACCACGCGGGACTATGGGCATCGCCCGAGTGGTTCGTGAGCCGCGTCGGGACGGCGGGCGCCGAGATGGTCATCGTGACCGCGATCGAGCAGTTGTTGGCGGTGTTCGTCTCGCCGGTCACGGGGTCGACGCACATCCCGAAGTAGGTGCTTCCGGAGGCCGCACTCACCGCCACGGAGATCCTCAGCCGGACGGTCGCGGTGGCGGCGGGCGCGAGCGCTTCCACCGCGATGTCGTCGCTTGCCACCCGGTCGGAGGTGGTGATCGCGGCGTCGTTCGACTCGTGCGCCCTCGAGTTCGTTGCGGGCGAGGCGGCGTTGCCGGCGTTCCGGATCGTGAACTCCACGACGCCCTCACCGCCCGGCGCCACGGTGATCGCTTGCGGACTCACCCCGCTGAACTCCAGGTCGGGGGCCGCCGCCCGGCGCACGCTCACCGATACGCTTTGCGCCGCCGTCAGGCCGCCCGGATCGCGGGCCGTCACCGTCACCGTCGCCGCGCCCTCCGCCACGCCGGTCAGCGTCAGGCTGTTGCCGGAGGTCGCGGCGGTCGCCACCCCCGCGTTCGAGGTCGCCGCCGTGTACGTGAGCGCGTCCCCGTCGGGATCGCGGAAGTACGACGCCACGTCCAGCGTCGCCGTCTCACCCGCGTTCACGTTCTGCGCCGGAACCGAGCCCACCGCCTCCGGGGCGCGGTTCGGCGTCTGGACCGTCACCGCCACGCTCTGCGCCGCGGTCAGGCCGCCCGGATCGGCCGCGGTCACCGTCACCGTCGCCGTGCCGTCGGCCACCCCGACCAGCGCCAGGCTGCTTCCCGACATCTGGACCGACACCACCCCGGCGGCCGACGTCGCCGCCGAGAACCCCAGCGCGTCCCCGTCCGGGTCGCGGAAGTACGAGGAGACGTCCAGCGTCGTCGTCTGGCCCGTGTTCACGCTCTGGGCCGGTATCGAACCCACCGTCTCCGGGGCGCGGTTGGGTGTCTGCACCGTCACCGCCACGCTCTGCGCCGCCGTCAGACCCCCGGGGTCCCGGGCCGTCACCGTCACCGTCGCGGCGCCGTCGGCCACGCCGACCAGCGCCAGGCTGCTCCCGGACACCGCCACCGAGACCACGCCCGGGTCCGACGCCGCGGCCGTGTAGGTCAGCGCCCCTCCGTCCGGGTCGCGGAAGTACGACGCCACTTCGACCGTCGCCGTCTCGCCGACGTTCACGCTCTGGGGAGGGATCGCGCCCACCGCCTGCGGCGCCTGGTTGGGCGGGGGCGGAGGAGGAGGCGGCAGCGGGTTTTCCCCCCCGCAGGCCGCGACCGCCAGACCGACGCCCGCCAGGCACAGGGCCAGCCAGCCCGCCCTCATCCCGCCCGGCATACGCCCGAGTATGACCGATCCGGTCAGGGATCCCTCGTCAGCTATCACCACGCTGACCTCCTCGCCTTCCACGCACTTCGACGGACTCGACGACGATCTTGAACGGTGCCGCCGAGGCGAGGTCGGAGGGTTGCCGGCCGACCGGTTGCTGTGAAACGGCCGCGGGAAGCCGCAGCGCGTAGATGTCGCCGTCGGAAGAGAACGCGATCCTCGTCCCGTCGGGTGACCACGCGGGGGTGCGATCATCGGCGGAGTTGTTCGTAAGCCTCGTCTGGCCGCTGCCGTCGGCGCCCATCACGTAGATTTCCCGGTTACCGTCAAACCGGTCGTCGCGGTCGGACGAGAAAGCGATCCAGGTCCCGTCGGGCGACCACGCAGGGTGCTCATCAAACGGATCCCTAAATTCGACACGGCCCCTCGTGAGGTTCATCTGGCCACTGCCGTCGGCGTTCATCACGTGGATGTCAGCGGGAACGATGACCTGGAGGAGACCCGCCGTCGGCGCCCACTGGTGGAAGGCGATCTTGCTCCCGTCCGGTGACCACGCGGCCGCCTCATCAATCAGGGAGGTGTCCGTCAGTTGAATCGGGCCGCTGCCGTCGGCGTTCATCACGTAGACGTCAGGGTAGTTTGGTTCCAGAAAATCCTCCGGCGCGCGGTCGGACGAAAAGGCGATCCTGGTCCCGTCCGGTGACCACGCGGGGTTGGAATCAAGTGCCGGGTCGCTCGTCAGATTCGTCTGACTGCTGCCGTCCGCGTTCATCACGTAGATCTCTTCGTTGCCGTCGCGGTCGGACTGGAAGGCGATCCTGCGTCCGTCCGGCGACCACGCGGGGGAACCATCGCTTGCCGAGTTGTTCGTCAGCCGCGTCTGGCCGCTGCCGTCCGCGTTCATCACATAGATCTCGATGTTCCCGTCGCGGTCGGACTGGAAAGCGACCCTGCGCCCGTCCGGCGACCACGCGGGGTTGGAATCAAGTGCGTTGTTGTCCGTCAGCTGCGTGAGGCTGTCGGCCGCGGCGATCGTCAGCCGGACGGCGCTCGAGCAGTTGTTGGCGGTGTTGGTTTCGCCGGTCACCGGGTCGACGCACATCCCGAAGTAGGTGCTTCCGGAAGCCGCACTCGCCGCCACGGAGATCCTCAGCCGGACGGTCGCGGTGACGGCGGGCGCGAGCGCTTCCACCGCGATGTCGTCGCTCGCCACCCGGTCGGAGGTGGTGATCGCGGCGTCGTTCGACTCGTGCGCCCTCGAGTTCGTTGCGGGCGAGGCGGCGTTGCCGGCGTTCCGGATCGTGAACTCCACGACGCCCTCACCGCCCGGCGCCACGGTGATCGCTTGCGGACTCACCCCGCTGAACTCCAGGTCGGGGGCCGCCGCCCGGCGCACGCTCACCGATACGCTTTGCGCCGCCGTCAGGCCGCCCGGATCGCGGGCCGTCACCGTCACCGTCGCCGCGCCCTCCGCCACGCCGGTCAGCGTCAGGGCGCTCCCGGAGGTCGCGGCGGACACGACCGCCGCGTTCGACGTCGCCGCAGTGTACGTCAGCGGGTCCCCGTCCGGATCGCGGAAGTAGGACGCCACGTCCAGCGTCTCGGTCTCACGCGCGTTCACGTTCTGCGCCGGAACCGTGCCCACCGCCTCCGGGGCGCGGTTCGGCGTCTGCACGGTCACTGCCACGCTCTGCGCCGCGGTCAGGCCGCCCGGATCGCTCGCGGTCACCGTGACCGTCGCCGTGCCGTCCGCGACCCCGACCATCGTCAGGATGCTCCCAGACATCGAGACCGATACCACCCCCGCGGCCGACGTCGCCGCCGAGAACCCCAGCGCGTCTCCGTCCGGATCGCGGAAGTACGACACCACGTCCAGCGTCACCGTCTGACCTGTGTTCACGCTCCGGGCGGGGATCGAACCGACCGTCTCAGGCGTGCGATTGGGCGTCTGCACCGTCACCGCCACGCTCTGCGCCGCCGTCAGGCCCCCGGGGTCCCGGGCCGTCACCGTCACCGTCGCGGCGCCGTCCGCCACCCCGACCAGCGCCAGGCTGCTTCCGGTCACCGCCACCGAGACCACCGCCGGGTTGGACGTCGAGGCCGTGTACGTGAGCGCCCCTCCGTCCGGGTCGCCGAAGTACGACGCCACGTCGATCGTCGCCGTCTCGCCGACGTTCACGCTCTGGGGAGGAATCGCGCCCACCGCCTGCGGCGCCTGGTTCGGCGGGGGCGGCGGAGGAGGCGGCAGTGGGTTCTCGCCCCCGCAGGCCGCGGCCGCCAGGCCGATGCCCGCCAGGCCGATGCCCACCAGGCACAAGGACAGCCTGCCCGCCCAGGTCCTGCGTTTCGCGCGATCTTCCACGGCCCGCCTCTCCCTCATCTCGTCAACTCCTGTCGTCCGTCAGTTCGCGCCGTCCAGCTCGGCCAGCTTCGCGCGGGCTTCGCGGGGGGGCTCGAACGACGCGTCGGCGGGTGCCCACGCCGCGAGCGCGCTCCGCAGGTGCTCCCGGGCGCCTTCCGGGTTCCCGTTCACCTCCAGTACGGAGGCCAGCTCCAGGTGCGCGTGCGGGTCCGCGGGGATGCGGCGCAGCGCTTCGCGCAGTTCGGACTCGGCCTCCGCGAGGCGCCCCGCCGCGCGGAGCGCGCGGCCGGTCTCGAGGTGCAGGTTGCGGCCGGGGTCCAGCGCCATCGCCTCGCGGAAGCGCTCGACCGCCGCGTCGTAGTCGCCCTGGAGTTCGTCGATCCGCCCGCGGTCGGCGATCAGCAGCGGCCGCTGCACGCCGAAGTCGTTCGCCTCCATGGCGGCGATGGCCGCGTCGTACGCGCGGAGCGCCGCCTCGCCGTCGCCGGCCCCGAGCGCGATGCGGAGCCTCCAGCGCGGCACCTGGAAGTCGGCCAGGGCAGGCGGCAGCCTCGCCTGCAGGGAGTCCAGCAGGAGAGCGGCGGCCCGGTCGCGGCCCGCCTCGAGGTAGAGGTCGATGTCGGAGAACCGGTCCTGCGCGATCTCGACGGGCGCCAGGATCAGCGACACCTCGTCGAGCCACGGGCCCGTCGTCCCGATGGCCGCTTCGAGCTGCCCCCGGAACCGGTGGTACGCCTTCAGGCCGTCGAGCGCGGCGGCCCGCTGGTCGGGCGTGTCGGCCAGCTCCAGCGCCTGTTCGTACCCCCGGCGCGCCTCCTCGAAGCGGCCCGTGTCGAGGTCGAGCGAGGCGAGCTCCAGGGCCAGGTCCGGCAGCGTAGGCGCGACAATCAGCGCCCGGCCGAGGTGTTCGCGCGCCCGTTCGTGCTCCCCGCGCCGCCGGTCGATGCGGGCCATCTCCACGTGGCCCGCGACGTCGTCCGGGAACTGCTCCACGTACCGGCCCAGCGCGCTCAGGGCGAGTTCGTACTGCCCCAGCCTCCGGTGAACATCGGCCATGTCCATGAGGAGGGAGTGCTCGCCGGGGCTCAGCCGGTACAGCGTGCCGAGGGTCTCCAGCAGTCCCTCCCAGTCCCCCCTCAGGGTCTGCACGAGGCTGTAGTAGTCGAGCGCCGCCGTGTCCTCGGGATAGAGGTCGACCCACATCTCGATCACGGCCCAGGCCCGGTCCGCCTGCTGCGTGATGAAGTAGTAGTCGGACTTCACCATGAACCCGGCGCGCTCCGGCAGGCGGTAGGCGTTGTCCACCGCCATCGAGATCGGGGCGATGGCTTCCTCGGGCTCGTTGGCGGCGAGGAGCAGCATGGCGAGTTCGTACTGGGCCAGCGCGAACGTCGGGTCCAGCGTCGTCGCCACGTCGAACCCTTCGATCGCGGCGCCGAGGTCCAGGGTGGGGAGGAAGAGTTGTTCGGAGGCGCGGCCGAAGGCCTCCCACGCCGCATCGTTCTCGGTCAGGCGCTCGCGGACGGGGAGGTTCTCGACCTCCGGGCGGTCGGGGATCCGCAGCGCCTCGGCGAGCGTCGCGGACATCTCGTCGATGAGTGCGAGGAAGTCCGGCCCCTCGTGCAGGGTCTCGCTCACGGGCGACCCGCGCCGCGCCTCGTGCACCGTCAGCGTCACCCGATAGCCGGCGTCCCCGCGCCCGACCGCGCCCGACACCATGAACGGCGCGTGGAAGTCCCGCGAGATCTGCCGCCTGAGGGCCGGCGGCACGCCGCGCAGCGTCGGCAGCCCGAGTTCGAACAGGCGGTGCGCGAACTCGCCGGGCGCCACCGCCTCGAAGAAGTCGTCGGCGGCGAGGTCCAGCTCGAGCGCAACGGGCGCGGCGTACGTGAGCCAGGCCTCGTCCTCGCCGAGTCCGGGGCCCGCGTCGAACGGGAAGAGCGCCGCCCGCTTGCGGAACTCCGTCTTCGGGATGACGCGCTCGACGGTCTCCCCGTCTTCCGTCTCCACGGACACCGAGGTCGTCGCCGCCCCGAGATCCCTGCCGCCGAAGAGAAGGAACAGGGCGACCGCGGCGACGGCGAGGTTTGCGGGGATCCCGACCTTCTCGGCCAGCGGCACGTCGTCCCGCCCCCGCCGGCCGTGGAACCACGCGAGCATCGCCACGCTCGGCAGCACCAGGAGGAGCGCGGTCATGACCACCCGCGTCCAGTGCGGAGAGAGCAGGAACTCGTCGACCAGGAAGCCCGTGAACTCGATCAGCGCCCACGACCCGCCCGCGTAGAGCGCGAGCATGTGCGGCACGCGCCGCGCCATGAGCTCCCTGGCCAGCCCCGTCACCTGACGTTCACGGTCACCGTCTGCGTGGCCGTCAGGCCGCCCGGGTCCGTCGCCGTCACGGTCACCGTAGCCGTCAGGTCACTCGTCGCACCCTCGCCCAGATTGAGGACGAGAAGGGGGCGATTGCCCTCCCATATCACGGTCGTGGCCACGACCACGTCCTCGTCCGAGCTGCTCGCGGTGTAGGTGAGAGGATCGCCGTCGGGGTCGCGGAAGTACGGGGTCAGTTCCACCGACGTTTCGCCGTCGGGGTATTCCAACTCCTGCGCTGGAATCGTTCCCACGGCCTCCGGCGCGCGGTTCGACCCGGGGATGACCATCACCTCGACGTCGAGCGTCGCGGTCAGGCCGGAGGGGTCGGCGGCCGTCACCGCGACGACCCCCTCTCCCGGCGCCACGCCCGTGACCGTCACGACGTTCCCGTTCATGCTCGCCGTGACGATATTCGGGGTTCTCGACACCGCCGTGAAGGTGAGCGCGTCCCCGTCCGGGTCGATGAAGTGCCGTCCCTCCACGATGTTGTGCATGTGAGACTCGCCCACGGTAAGGCCGTCGAGACGCCAGCCCGACCTTACCTGCGGCGGGCGGTTGGGCGTCTGTACGACCGCCACCGCCACCGTCTGGGTCGCGGTCAGGCCGGCCGGGTCGGTCGCGGTGAGCGTGAGCGTCGTCCGGCCCAGAGACACCCCCGCGATCGTCACGGTGTTTCTGGAAACGCTCGCCGCGGCCACGCTCGGGATGGTCGACCGCACCCGGTACGAGAGCGCGTCGCCGTCCGGGTCGCGGAAGTACACCGACGCGTCCAGCGTGTGGCTGGCGCCGACGGTGAGGCTGATCGCCGAGATCGTCCCCACCGGCTGCGGGGCGCGGTTGCCGACCCGCACGGCCACGGTCTGGACCGCCGCCAGGCCGCCCAGGTCCGCCGCCGTCACCGTCACGGTGGCGCTCCCCGCGCCCACGCCGGCCACGTTCAGGACCGTCCCGGAGATGCCCACGGTGGCGACGCTCGGGTGGCTTGACCATGCCGCATAGGTGAGCGCGTCCCCGTCCGGATCGCGGAAGTACGAGGAAAGGTCCACCGACCTGCTCCCGCCGATGGACAACCTCATGGCCGGAATCGTCCCCACCGGCTGTGGCGCGCGATTCGGCGTCGTCACCGTGACCGCCACTGTCTGGGTCGCCGACAGTCCGGCCGGGTCCGTCGCCTTCACCGCGACCGTCGCGCGACCCCGCGCCGCGCCGGTAATCGTCAGGGCGCTCCCCGACATGCTCGCCGTGACCACGGCGGCGTTGCCCGACAACGCGGTATAGGTGAGCGGATCCCCGTCCGAGTCGCGGAAGTAGGGGGACACGTCCACGACCGCGGACTGGCCGACGGACACGACCTGCGCGGGCACCGTCCCCACCGCCTCCGGCCCTTCGACGCAGAACGGCCCGGGGTGGTGGTCCCCGATCCCCGCCAGCCACGTCCGGAACGCGGAGGTGTCGGGTGCGCAGAGAGCGGCGTTCTCGTTCCACCAGAACCGGCCGAGCGAGAGGTTCAGGAAGCTCCCAGGAAGCCGGCCGCTCAGTGCATTCAGGGCCAGATTGAGGTTGTTCAGGTTGGCGAGGCCGCCGAGTTCGGGCGGGATCTCACCCGTGAGTTCATTCCGCAGCAAACTGAGAGATCGAAGGTTGGAAAGGGCGCCGAGTTCGGGCGGAACCGCGCTACGCTGATCGTATGGTGTCATAAATACATATATAACAACGTTTTATACAAATCCACCATCTCGTGGCGTATCACTCTGAATATGCAAAAGTTACCGGGAATCCCTTCCCCCTTACTAGAGCTTCTCGGACGGAAACTGCTGGCCGTCAGCGGCGAACAAGGCAAAACCGCCTGCCTTGGCAAACCCGATCCGAGTGCTTCGTATGGCACTCCCAGATTACCAGAACGCGCCGCCCGATTCCCCTCCCCGGCCGCTTCGTTTCGCCGGTCTCGCCGGACGTTGGGATCCAGCTTGCGGCGCCAGAAGTCGTGCCAAGCCTCGGACACCGGCAGTTTCTTTCGGCGTGGAGGCGATTAACGGGGACCTCGAAACTTGCGCCGCACGGCCCGTCGAATCCTATCGATTTTGCGCATCCCCTTAGCTTCAGCCGACGAGGGCGACCGTTCCGGCGGCTGAGGATTTCGGAGCTGTCCTTGTAGTAGCGGGCCGAAAGCGTCCGGGGCAACCGTAGGGCCCAACACCGAGCAGCTAGATCCGACGGGAACGACGAGGCAAGTGCGGTGCCGGTCTTGACGGACAAGCAACTGTGGCAGTCCGGGCACCGGTGCGACACCGGGAATTCGACATCCGAGGGCGGGGACTCAACGGGCCATCGTGAGCAATCGAAATTAGGTCATCGGGTCTCACCGCAAACTCTCACCTCAACTCCTCGAGCCATACCTCGAACCGGAGCGAATCGAGCACGCCTACATGAAGACTGCCGTTCACGAGGAACGTCGGCGTTCCCCGAATTCCCAGTCCTCGTCCTGCCGCTAAGTCGGCGTTCACGAGCGCGTCAATCTCGCTACCCGCAAGGCAGCGGGCAAAGTCTTCAATACTCACCACGCGTGCCTGTTCCGCCAGCCCAGCCAGCCCGGCTTCGGACGTGTCCTCAATCCAACCGTTGGCAGAATAGAGCAACTCATGGAACTCTCAAAATCGATCCTGCTTTCCCGCGCACTCCGCTGCTCTCGCGGCCGGATAAGCCGATCCGTGCCCTGGCAACGGAAAATGTCGATATACCAGCGATACATCGTTTTCATGTTTTCTCAGAATTGCCCTCAGGTGCGCCTCCGATTCTCTGCAGTAAGGGCACTGATAGTCACCGAACTCGATGATCGTGACGGCTGCGGTTTCGGGTCCCAATCGATTCCCGACATCGGCATACCGCTGCCAGCCTGAAACCTCCTGCGATTCCCTCGACGAAACATCTGGACCAACCATCCGAAAGAGCACCACTCCTGCCACAACCACCGCCGCCAATCCGGCACCCAAGGATGCGAAATCCATCGCTCGCTCCAGCCAATTCGCCTTCGCCATCAATCATCTCCGTCGTGGTTTCTGTTGGCCAAACGCAATTGCCGGCGGGGAGGGATGGGGCGCGAGCCTGCCGTCCATCCATTGAACACACTCGCACCCAATCCTGCCAGGATCGTCTTCTGGTAATGAGACCGCCAGATCTCGAAACATGTTCTAAGGAGCGCACGTCCGATCAATCAGATACCGGTGAATGTACGGTATGCCGAAATCGCCATACGTGGCACCCCAGACTTCGTCACGGCTTGCGAGGGCAACCGCGAGACGAGGATCCCACGGAACCAGCGAACTGCGACCGTGCCCGATCTCCACTGTGCCTTCCAGCGCTCCATCCGAATCGTAGACCTCCCAGATATCGACGCGGTCCTCACGCATCTCTCGAAGCAACCAGATGGTTCCGTCCGTTCCAGCCACGACCTGCCTGACCGGGGGAAGATGCTCCGGCATCCAAAAAACTCCGCGTGCGGCACGGCGCGTACGCGCGCGTGTTGTCTCGGTTAGCTCAGAGCCCTGTGTGTAGTCTCCGGCCCTCCAGCCCGCATACTCGTCCGCCAAGCGGCGTTCCATCACGCGCGTGACTTCGCGTGGCTCGTACTCGACGGACCGATGCAGGAGTGTGTCTCCACGGATCGATATCACCAGAAGGTCGAAGGTCGGTGGAGTTGCGTCTTCATGCACTTTTCCAATCTGCACGACTGCAGAGCCGTTGGGCGTGACCGCAGCGAGGTATTCCCCAAGTCCGATAGGGGGGAGGTCCCTGAGCGGGTGTTGGCCGGGAAACAACCGGGCGTCCCTCTCATGCTCCACGGCGTTGCCCGGCCATTCGATGGTGGTGATCGTGTCCAAAACTTCGCCTGATCGCGAGAGGCGGCGCAACGCGAGGCCAGGGTTCTCTCCACGGGATGACCAAGCTTGCCCATCGGTGGTGCGACGCCTGCCGACGAGAGTACCGTCGGCTAGCATGCGGCCCGGCGTCAGGCTGGACCCTTCCTCCGGCACCCCCAGCGAGAACTGAATGACCTGCTCCGGTCGGTGCTCATCAGAAGTGAACAACTGGATCCGGTTGAAGTCGGCCACCCAAAGGGTGTCTCCGATCCAGCCGACGGCCCGCGCCGCAAGCTGTATATCACCTGGCCCCTGGCCCGCGCGACCAATCCGGCGAAGCACCCGACCATCAAGAGAGAAGACCGTGACCGAGGGCACCATGGCCTGAGCGACATAGAGGGCGCTGTCGGGACCGATCGCGAGATCCAAGACGCTTGCAACGAGGTCCGTGCTTTCGGGGGATCCGATCCGCAAGGCCTCTTCCAACGGCCATGGCGTCGGACACGCGGCCTGTCCGCGCAATGCGCTCGGGACGCAAAGGAGCGAAACAATCAGAGCGGTCAGTAGACGCAAGCATGCCTCCGATGGTGTCTTTCTAACTCGGTCGTTCTCGAAACCGGGCAGAGCGCACCGGCATGCCGGTAGCGTTCCCAGCGTTTCCCCACGCCTTCAGATCACCCTACGCTGACGACGTATCCACCTTCGGTACGACGAAAATTAGAACAGTTCAGGCTGGCATCCGACCCAATACAGCCCGCCATCGCACGCGCCCGCATCACAGTAGGTGGAGCAAGCACCAATGGCTCCGCACTCGTCGCCACCGCAAGATGCGGCACAGCCGCCTGCGTTCCTGCAGGAACTGCCGGATGCTGGGACTACGGCCTCGGCCGATGTGCCCGCGAGAGCAAGGAGCATTACAAACAAGGCACTCACCGACGTCACCAGCCGCTTCTGCCGCTTCTTCATGAAACGATCCTCCCGGCGCCCGAGCGCCTCGAAAAGATGGAACTCGCAAACCTGAAACGTAGCCAGATTCAACCAATCGTGCCAACCTACGAAGCCGCGAGGTCGAGTCAAATGTCTGCGTATCAGTGTCTTGCGCACTCAACGCTGCGATCAGGCGTCAGTACAGGATCGACCGACATGCGATCCCGGAAGAACCCCGCGCGACGCTGTCGTCTCGCCGCCTGACGATTCTCAGCGGCTCGGTCCGGCGTCGCGGTCCGGCCCGCGCGTGGGCGGCCTTATCACCAGCCGTGTCCGCGCGGTCTCGCGCCGCCAGATGTCCCGTAGTACTCGGTCAAGCCTGTCACTTGCTCGTCGAGCCGCTCGATTCGCCGCCTCAAGGTGGCGTTCTCCCCGGTCTGCCGCTCGACTTGCCGCCGCAAGGCCTCGA
Source organism: Candidatus Palauibacter scopulicola (assembly GCF_947581915.1). NCBI lineage: Bacteria > Pseudomonadati > Gemmatimonadota > Gemmatimonadia > Candidatus Palauibacterales > Candidatus Palauibacteraceae > Candidatus Palauibacter > Candidatus Palauibacter scopulicola. The sequence continues at coordinate 4,794 of NZ_CANPWG010000045.1, read as the reverse complement.
CCTGTTCGGAGTGCCGCCGCTGTTCCCGCTCGTACTGCTCGGACAACCTCCGCAAGGCCCTCGTCAACTGCCCCTCTAACGCGCTCATACAGCCTCCTCACTCGTTCGACAGCTTCAAGGCCGGACGGTCGTCCACCCGCCACGGCGGACGGTCCAGCACGCCGTCCGGCACCACGACGAACCGCTCGCCCTTGATCTCGTGGAACACGAGCCCCCAGGTGTCCACCTCCAGTTGGGCGAGCGTCCGCCGGGCGTCCTCGATGTCCCGGCCCAGTTCGGCGCGGGCCTCGATCCGGGTGTGGATGCTCCCCGACAACCAGCGCATCGTCGCCCAGCTTCCGCCGAAGGTGCCGAGCGAGAGGCTCAGGCCGACGATCAGGGGCCTCATCCAACCCTTCATCAGCAACTCGCGCATCCGCCCGGTCGCCTCCTCCGTATCGCGCCTGATGGTACGCAGCGCGTATCTCACGGCGCGCCGCGAGTTCCCGGCGAGCCGTTCGAGCTCGTCGGCGGTCAACTCCTCGATCTCCCTGCGCTCGGTCTCCAACTTCTTCCGCAGCCGCTCGGTCAAGTCGTTCGCGTTGGAAATCAACTCCGTACAGTTCTCCTTTCAACCGCCACCGTTTCCCCGTCTCGGGGTCCATGGCGGTCAGGTAGTCCATGCCTTGGCGGGGCACTTCGAGGCCCGCCTCCCGTAGCGCGGCGACGACCTCGTGGCGATCGCGCACCGCGCCTTGCTCGACGCGCTGGAGCAGGTAGTCGCGGATCAGGTCTCGGGGTGAGGCTTCGAGCCGAAGGCCCGCCCGCAGTTGCGCCGCCTCGATGTAGGCTCGATGACCCGGTTGCTGCACCCTGGCCCGCGCCGGATCGTCCGGCCGGCTCCAGCCGTGTTCGTGGTTGAAGGCGTCCTGGAGCGCGGCGAACGTCTTCTCCCAGCCGGGCGGGGCGATGTTCAGGCGCATCGCCGGAGGGCCAAATCCCGGCAGGAAATCGGCTAACTACTTACAGGGCTGCACGATCTGCGTTTCCTGCCGTTGAGCTGGACCTTGCTGGACTGTGCCGCTAAGGCGGGAAAACCGCGTTAGAGTGGCGGGAATCCCGGAGGGTCTCCATGCTCCCCCGACAGGCCGACTTGAAGTGTCCGAATCGCCGAGCACGATCAGCCGTTCCGGACCAAGGCAGCCACCTTCTCCACCGTCTCGATGATCGCGCCGCGCCCCCCGCCCCAGCAGAACCGCCATGGCCGGTCATTCGGCCAGAGTTGACGAACGCGGCGACCGAAGTTGGTGCGAACGAATCGAAGGATCACCAGCCCGTGATGGTCGGCCGCGTGCCGTTCGAGTTCGGGCAGGGCGCGGCGCCAGTTGCTCCCCCATCCGGTCCGTACGAACGTGGCATGTAACTGCGGGTCGCGCTCGCGCAGGGCCTCGCGGACCGGCGCTTCCAGTTTGGCCGCCTCCTCGGCCCCCCCGGCCACGAGGATCCTGACGTGTTTCCGCCGGGTTGGCGGCCCAACCGCACCGTCACCACCAACCGCCCGAGCACCGCCCAACTGTCGGGCGAGCGCCCGGTGCCTGTCGCGCATCTCTTGGTAGAAAGAGCCGTCAATGCCGTACCCCGCGATCCGTGCCAGAATGCCGGCCGCGTCATGGAGCCCGTCTTCGGTGTCCTGGGACGCTTTTCGGTGGAACAGTTTCCTCAGAATCCCGGTCGCGGCCTCGAACTCTCCTAGAGCCTCGTGACTCCGGGCGCACGCGATCTCCGAGTCCTCGCGGCTCCAAGCCGGATCGTATCGCGCCGGGTCGTGGAGGAGTTTCTGAAACTCCGGGATCGCCACGCCGTCCAAAGCGAGATGTTCGAGTTCATCCAAAGCGTCTCTGGCTCGTTCGTGCGACCGTGCGTGCATGTGACCCCGGACAGCGGCGCGAAGATCGGCGGCCCGAAGATCGGCGGCCCTACCGCTGGCGCTCGCCCGCGAATGGAGCTTCTCGGCAAGGAGCGAGCAGTGTTGCAGGGCCGGATCGCACTCGGCGAGCGCGTCCAGCACCAATCCGTCGGCAGCCTTGATGATCGCTTCGGACACATGCCGGAGCTTCTCCTTGTCCTCGGCTAGGTCGAATGCTTCGACGGTCTCCCTGACGAGGTGGATTGGAAACCGGACACCGGACGCGAGTGCGTCCACGATGACGCTGGCGGCGTGCGCGAGCTTGTCGGGCTGAAGCTGCCGAGCCTTCGCGATTGCGGCATAGAGGTTGGATCTTGGCACCAAGCTTCCGTAGGATTGAACCCGCTTTGAGAAACGCAGGTGCGCGGCTACGAGATGGCGCTCCGCCGCATCGTCGTCGTTGCCTCGGGCGAGCGCGAGGACACCGAGACAGTAGTGCCCGTGGGCGGAGCCGTCGGTTTCTTCCCCGACTGATCGCCGAAAGTGATTCTCACCCGTGGCCAGACGCTCACGAACGGTTTCCACGGCGGCGAGGCCGGTCGGCAGCGCAACATCCTCCATGGCGTCGAATCCGCCCGCCATCAGGCCGAGATCCGCGTACACCATCGCGCGGGCGTTTGGATCCGGATCTGCGACCAGAAGATCCTTCAGAATCCGCTCGGCCCGCTCGTGCTCGCGGAGCGCCCGGAGACTGTGCGCGAAGCGGCGTCTGGCGTCGAGCAGGACCCGCTGTTCCGGAGCCGAGCCGGTTTCCTCCAGCTGTTCGCCGACCCGGACGAGCAGGTCAAAGATGTGGCGGGCGTGGGCGGCGTCGCCTTCTCGGAGAAGGTCCGTGGCTGCGGAAAGGAGCGGATCGAAGAGCCGGGGTTCCGAGATCAGCGCACGGTCGGTCAGCGACCGCCCGATCTCGGCTGTTCGGCCTACCCAGTGCAAGGCCCTCACGATGGGAAGAACCGCGAACGGCGAAGCTTGGCTTCTCCCGCTCACCAACTCCCTGACGAATGGGTTGTCGTCGTACTCGCGCACGATCCGGTCCCATCGTTCGTGCGCCGCCCATGCCTTCACGGCTCCCGTCCAGTACCATTCCAAACGCGCCGCACGCCTGACGCTCAAGGAGTCGTCCGCGCTGCGGTCGAAGAGCGCGTCCCTGTATCCCGCGTGGAAGTAGGACTCATGCCGAGTGCCGTTGAGCCCGACGAACTCGTCGATCACGGCGTCGATCTCGTTCTCGCTCAGCGCCCCCCGCGTCTCCCGCGCACAGTCGTCGAGCGCCCGCTCGATAAGCCGGTCCAGGATCGTGAGCGATGCCGGAAGGGAGGACGACGAGAGATGTCGGCGTACCGGGACGCCTTCCCCCTCGGCTTCATCACCTGAAGCCTCCTCCATGATCCCTGTCGATGACGTGGAAATGTCGCTGGGGTCGTCTTCGGCAAGGCCTTCCCGATCCGGAGGCTCCGCCGCCTGACGTTGCGGAACATCCGCGTCGGATGTCTTGATTGCGGTCTTGGCCGCACTTCGCTGAGCGGCCTCAACCGACTCCATACCGCCTTCCGTATCGCCCACGCCCCAACGATCCCTCAGCCACGCGCACGACCTCTCCCCGAGCGGCGCTCCGACCTCCCAAAGGGCAAGGATGTAGATAGCCACGGCCCGGTCCCCGTACTTGTCGGCCATCTTGGCCGCAACGGTTGCCAGAACGTCCTGCGATGCGTCAACGCTCTCGACCGATTCGAGTTGGCCGTCGTCGTGCGGTATTCCAAGGCCGTTCAGAAAGGCCCGGATCATGGGGAGACGTGTGGGTGTGTCGACGCAGTGAAGGAAGAGGATCTGTGTGACGATCGGATCTTTCAGTGGAACGGTGCAAGCGGTCCGGACAATCTTGTCGATTGGCCAACGGCGAACGGTCTGCGGACGAAAACTCATGGCGTCGGCCACCGCCTTGCAGACCGTCTCGCGTCCGATGTCATCGCTCTCGATGAACCACCGAACGCCGTCCTCGCGCTCCTCTCGGTTCAGCACGTTCCACAAACTCACGGCGCTCGGCCGCACACCCCGCTCCACCAACCGCCTAAGCCGGGGGTCGATTCCCGCGCGGGCACCCATCCGAACCGCCGTGGCTGGAGCCGATTCATCGCTTTGGGGGTCTGGAGCACCGGCGCGGCGGTTGCCAAGGATGATCTTGCCGAGTTTGGTCAGGGGCATGGATAGCGCAGGGGAGGATGGGTTGAGGCGGAGCGTGAAAATCTAATGCTCCCGACGCCCGAGAGCGGTGACCGGACGTGCCGCAGCCCTCCGACGGGGATCAGACGCGGTTTCCGAGGGACTGAGGGCGCGTTTCGGGTAATCTACGGGCCGTGGGATCGCGTAGGATCGACGATCTCAAGTCTCCGAGGGGTACGGGTAGGGCGGAATGTGGCGCGCGGCAGCGCGCGCCGCCGCCGCCCTCGTTGCCCGGCCGGCAGCAAGGGGGTCGGGGAGCTTGGCCGCCACCGGCTGGTCGAGGCTGTTCCGGCCGGTGCCCGGAGAGGCCGTTTCGGAGGCCGTCCCAAGGCTGGCTCGACGCACGCTAACGTCGTTGAGCCAGCCCACCCGCTGGGGCCACGCTTCGCGCGTCCCCGAGCGGGGCTGGCGAGGGGGCCGTGCCCCCTTCGACCCCCAGCGTTCCGATCCGATTTCTGAGCATCGGACCGGAGTGAATGTAGCCGCCGTCCGAACCGCCGCGAACCCGCGCGACGTGGTATCTTCCTTGAGAATTGCCGGACGGCAAGAGGCATGGCCGAAGCGTTGGGAAGATACGATGGCCGGACCGAACAAGAAGCTGGTTGCCGCCGTGGAGGCGTACTTCGCCG
>NZ_CANPWG010000044.1 GCF_947581915.1 Candidatus Palauibacter scopulicola | reverse complement strand
GCCTGCCTGCCTGCCTGCCTGCCTGCCTGCCTGCCTGCCTGCCTGCCTGCTCAATGTAACCGGGTCCGCAAGCGCCTGGCCGGCCTGATTATCGTTTCGCATGCGACGGTTAATACGTCCACAACCCGTTGCGGCACAACTACTTAAATTGGGTGGCTACCCCCCAATTTTGGGGGGTTAGGTAGAGGTGCGACCCCTCCGGGCGCGAGGCGTTTTCGGGGGGAGAACCGCCGTTGCGACTGGCGCCCGTGCCGGGAGCGGCGCACAATGGACCCGGTTCTGAACGGAGGACGGATGAATCACGGAGCGTCCCGACAGAGCGCGTTGGCGGCAGCCGGTCTGGCGATCGGCGCCGCGGCCATCGTCGCCGCCCGCGCGGCGCCCGCGGTCCCGGGCATGCCGGCGAGCCCGCTCCCCGCGAGCGCCGCTCCGGTCCAGGCGGCGGCCGGGGACGACGACGCGGGCTATCCGATCGAGCACGAGATCATCATCCGCCGCTGCCAGCGCTGCCACGAGCGCGACGACGAGGGGCGGATGACGCGGATCTCCTACGAACGGAAGACGCCGGAGGGGTGGCAGACGTCGGTCCGCCGCATGGTGGCGCTCAACGACGTCTCCCTCGGCCCGGACGAAGCGCGCGAGGTCGTGCGCTACCTCTCCAACCGCCAGGGCCTCGCCCCGGAGGAACTCGAACCCGGCCGCTTCGAGGTCGAGCGCCGCCTCATCGAGCACGTCTACGAGGCGGACCGCGACGTCGAGAACACGTGCATCCAGTGCCACAGCATGGGCCGCGTCATCACCCAGCGGCGCACGCGCGAGGAGTGGGAACTCCTCATGGCGACGCACCGCGGCCTCTACCCGCTCGTCGACTTCCAGGGCTTCCAGCGCGGGGGCGACGGACCCCAGCCGGTGGACGAGGCGATCGACCACCTCTCCGAGGCCTTCCCCCTCGAGACGCCCGAATGGTCCGCGTGGTCGGCCTCGATGCGCGCGCCGCGCCTCGCCGGCACGTGGGCGCTGGCGGGGTTCGAGCCCGGGAAGGGCCGCATCTTCGGCACGGTGGAGATCACCGCCGGCGACGCGCCCGACGAGTTCCGCTCCCAGGCTTCGTACACGTACGCGGAGTCGGGCGAGCGGGTGAGCCGCGGCGGACAGTCCATCGTCTACACCGGCTACCAGTGGCGGGGCCGGTCGAACCCCGGCGGCGCGGACGAGTTGCGCGAGGTGATGACGGTGGACCGCGGCTGGCAGCGGATGACGGGCCGCTGGTTCTCGGGCGCCTACGACGAGTTCGGCCCCGACGTGACGCTCACGCGCGCGGGCGGCGGCCCGGTCGTGTCGGGCGTGCATCCCCCTGCGGTCCGCGCCGGATCGTCGTCCGCGGAAGTCCGGGTGCACGGCGTCGGCCTGCCGGCGAATCCCGACCCGGCGGAGTTCGATTTCGGGCCGGGGGTCCGGGTCGAGTCGGCGGCGGGCGGCGACGGGAGCCGGGTCACGCTCCGCGTCTCGGTCGACGAGGGCGCGGCGGTGGGCGGGCGCGACCTGTTCGTGGGCGGCGTGAGCTTGGCGGACGCGATCCAGGTGCACGACGGCGTGGACCGCCTCGAGGTGACGCCGCGCGCGGGCATGGCCCGGATCGGCGGCGGCGCCTTCCCGAAGGGGTACCAGGCCTACGACGCGATCGGGTGGGACGACGGCCCGGACGGCGAGCCGAACACGGAGGACGACCTGCGGCTCGGGCGCGTGCCGGTGACGTGGAGCATGGAGGAATACACGGCGACCTTCGACGACGACGACATCCGTTACGTCGGCGCGCTGGGGCCGGACGGGATCTTCACCCCCGCCATCGACGGCCCGAACGCCGACCGCGCGGGCAACCGGAACAACGTCGGCGACGTGTGGGTCGTCGCGACCCACGAGGGCGGCCTCCGCGCCCGCGCCCACCTCATCGTCACGGTGCCGCTGTATCTCAAGTTCGATCCGTGGCAGGGCGTTCCGGCAGGGAGGCTGGTGCCATGATCAAACCCGTCGGCCAAGTGGCGCTGCGCGAGTTCCACGCCTTCGAGGCGGCGGGCGAGCGGTTCCTCTATCTCGTCCCCTCGGCGGGCATCTTCCGGATCGACGCGGCGTCCTCGGCGATCCTCGACCTGCTCAGCTACGGGCCGCGCGCGCCGGGCGAGGTCGTGAACTCGCTCTCGGACCGCTACTCCGCCGAGCGCGTACACGACGGGTTGCTGGAACTGCGGCAGATCCGCGCCATCGGGGAGGCGGGGGCGCCGGTCGAACAGGTCGCGAACGACCTGCCGCCCGACGGTTTCCCGCTCACGACGATGGTCCTCAACGTCACGAACAAGTGCAACCTGGCGTGCACGTACTGCTACGAGTACGGCGAGGACAAGATCGTCGACACGACCTGCACGGACGACCCGAAGTTCATGGGGGACGAGACCGCGCGGGAGAGCGTGGAGTTCCTGCTCAAGGAGTCGGGCCCCATCGAGGTCGCGCACCTCACTTTCTTCGGGGGCGAGACGCTGCTCAACTTCCCCGTCCTCCAGGACACGGTGGCCTACGCCCGCCGCCGCGCCGAGGAGGAGGGGAAGCGGCTCGAGTTCAGCCTCACGACGAACGCGACACTTCTCCGCCCGGACATCATCGAGTGGCTGGCGGACAACGAGATCGGCGTCACCGTCTCCATCGACGGCCCGAAGGAGATGCAGGACCGCATGCGGGTCTTCCACAGCGGCAAGGGCTCCTACGAGACCGTCAAGCCCCGGATCAAGGAACTCCTCAAGCGGCACAAGACCCGGCCGATCGGGGCGCGCGTCACGCTCACGCGCGAGAACCTCGACATCCACCGCATCTACCAGCACCTGACGGAGGAGATGGGGTTCTGGGAGGTGGGCTTCGCCCCGGTCACGACGTCCTCCGGCCGCGACTACGAGATCGAGGACGAGGGCTACGACCGCATGCTGCGCCAGTTCGGGGAACTGGCGCGCGACTGGCTGGAGCAGGCGGTGGAGAACCGGCACCACGGATTCTCGAACGTGAAGGACACGCTGGAGGAGATCCACAAGGGCGTGAGCAAGGCGTACCCGTGCGGGGCCGGGCTCGGGCTCATGGGGGTGACGACGGGGGGGGACGTGTCGCTCTGCCACCGCTTCGCCTACTCGAACGACCACAGCTTCGGGACCGTCGCCGAGGGGATCGACCGAGAGCGGCAGAAGGATTTCCTCGAGGATCACCACATCAAGAACAAGACGGACTGCCATACGTGCTGGGCGCGGCCGATCTGCTCGGGCGGCTGCTACCACGAAGCGCACACGCGCACCGGCGAGACGACCGCGCCCAACCTGCACTTCTGCACGTGGGTGCGGACGTGGACGCACACGTGCCTGGAGATCTACGGGGAGCTGTCGGAACGGAACCCGGAGTACCTGGCCCGCTTCGACCATTAACGGGGGGAGCCGTGAAACACCTGAAACCGATCAACCAGAAGGCCGGGCGCATCGAGGCGCAGGCGGTCCGCGAGAAGATGGACGCGGAGATGGACGTCGTGGGGCTCGAGAGCCGGCCGGAGGGGCCGCACATTCCGCTGGGCTGCTCGCTCGTGTTCGCGCCGGGCTGGGAGGTGGACTCGACCGGCGGCACCGCGGGGCTCTGCCAGCCGGTGGAGCGGGACCTGTTCGACTGCCACCTCGCCTGCTTCTGGCCGGCGCACGTGCCCGACCAGCTCAACCACTCGCCGGACTGGACGTCGCAGTGCGCGTCCGCCCAGAAGGACTGGCGGAAGCTGGACCTCGTCTTCCCGTGATCGGCCTGCCGTTGGTCCGCCTGCGGGGCATCGCCGCCGTCGTCGCGTTCGCCGGCGCCCTGACCGGCGCTCCGGCGCTGGAGGCGCAGGAGAACGGCCGCAACGCCCACTGGTACATGGGCAACTACAGCAACGAGGTCATCGTCTGGGACGAGGCCACCGAGGAGGTCGTGGACCGCATCCCGGTCAAGCGTCCGATCTCCCTCCGTCTCGACGTCTCCGAGGACCGGTCGCGCCTCTACGTGATGGACCCGTTCTTCGAGACGATCGAGATCATCGCGCTCCCCTCCAAGGAGTCGGTCGGGGAGTTCACGCTGAGCGAGGGCGCGACGCGGACGTGGATCCGCTCCTACGAGGTCCACCCGAGCCAGGAGTGGATGGCGATGTTCGTGCAGAGCCGCACGAAGCTCGCGGACCGGTACAAGATCGACGAGCCCACCATCCTGCGCTTCGACCTCACGACGTACGAGGTGACGGACACGATCCCGTGGCCGGACGACGAGTCGCGCCGCTCCGCCAACTTCCGCTTCTCTCCGGACGGCGATCTCCTCTACATGTTCACGGACGATCTCATCGCGGTCGACTCGGAGACGTACGAGGAGGTGGACCGCTGGGAGATCTCGGAGCCGCTGGAGCCGGGACTGGGCGAGATGCGGCTTCCCTTCGGCCGGAGTCCCTACCAGGAGGAGGACGGCATCTACACGGGGCTCTTCCGCATGACGGACCCGCTCCAGAACCGCCGTCTCATGGGGATCGCGACGGTGGACCTGGCGGGGCAGGACGTGGAGTTCCACCCCATCGGCCCGGCTGAGGGGGTGTCGTTCGTGCTCTCGCCGGACGGGACGAAGGGGTACGGGCTCAAGTCCGAGATCGGGCACTACGAGATGTGGAAGTTCGATCTCGAAGGCCGGCGGGTGGCGGGGCGCGTCACCTTCGCGGGGCGGCCGCGGATGGCGCTGATGCCGAGCGCCGACGGCACGAAGCTCTACGTCTACAACGCCGGCAGCACGATCGACATCTACGACGAGGAGACGTTCGAGTTCCTGCGCACGGTCACGCTGGACGCGGACATGACGAGCGTCGTCGTGGTGCCCGATCCGGGCTGATTCCCGGGTGATCCCGTGAGGTCCGCGTGATCCGGGACCCGCACCTTCGCCGAGCCCTCGCCTACGTCCGACCGTACGCGGGGGCTTTGCTTCCCGTGGTCCTCCTCTCCACGGCCGGCACCGCGCTCGGGCTCGCCCTCCCCTACCTGTCGAAGGCGATGATCGACGACGCGATCCTGGGCGGGGACTTCCCTCTCCTGCTGAGGATCGTCGGCCTCTTCATCGGGATCACCCTCCTCGGCTTCGGGGCGAACGTGGCGAGCGGGATGCGCTACACGCGGGTGTCGGCCGGCATCCTGTTCGACATGCGGCTGGCGCTCTACCGCCACCTGCAGAGGCTCTCGCCGCGGTTCTACGCGCGGACGCCGTTCGGGGACATCGTCTCGCGCATCAACAGCGACATCGGCGAGATCCAGCGGGTGACGGCGGACGCGGCGCTGGGGCTGTTCGGGAACGTGCTCTTCCTGATCGGGACGGTGGGAATGCTCGTCTACCTCGACGCGCGGCTGTTCCTGGCGGGGCTCGTGGCGCTGCCGCCGAGCCTGTGGGCGCTGGTGCGATACCGCCGCCGGCTGGAGGGACGGGTGAGACACCTGCGGGAGCGGAGCGCGGACATCGGGAGCTTCCTGATCGAGACGCTGCAGGGGGTGCGGACGGTGGTGGCGTCGAACGCGCAGGAGCGGGAGGCGGCGCGCTTCGGGCGCCACAACGACCGGTTCGTGGGGGCGCTGCTGTCGATGCGCCGGTACACGTACCTGGCGGGGGGGCTGCCGGGGGTGCTGCTGCAGACGGGGACGGCGGCGGTCTTCCTGTACGGGGGCTACCGGGTCATCACGGAGGCGACGACGCTGGGGACGTTCGTCGCGTTCATGGCGTACCAGATGCGGCTCCTCTTTCCGGTGCAGGCGCTGATGGGGCTGTACGCGAACCTCGCGAGCGCGCGGGCGTCGCTGGTGCGGGTCCATGAACTGTTCGACACGCCGCTGGACGTGGTGGAGGCGGAGGGGGCGGAGCGGCTGGGGCGGGCCGCGGGGGCTGTGACTCTGGAGGACGTGCGGCTGGGCTTCGGGCGGGGCGGCGAGGTGCTGGAGGGGGTGTCGCTGGAGGTGCCGGCCGGGCAGGTGGTGGCGCTCGTGGGGGCGAGCGGGAGCGGGAAGTCGACGATCGCGGACCTGCTCTCGCGCCAACTCGACCCGGACGGAGGGCGGGTGCTGCTGGACGGGCGGGACCTGCGGGGGCTCGCGCTGGCCGACGTGCGGCGGAACGTGGCCGTGGTGGAGCAGGACCCGTTCATCTTCCACGCCTCGATCGCGGAGAACGTGCGCTACGCGAAGCCGGACGCGACGGACCTGGAGGTGGGTGGCGCGCTGGCGGCGGCGGCGCTCGACGGGCTGCTGGCGTCGCTGCCGGAGGGGGCCGGGACGGTGGTCGGGGAGCGGGGGCGGCAGCTCTCCGCCGGGGAGCGGCAGCGGGTGGCGGTGGCGCGGGCCTTCCTGGCGGACCCGGCGGTGCTCGTGTTCGACGAGGCGACGGGGGCGCTGGACCCAGCCTCGGAGGCGCGGGTGCTGGAGGGCTACGCGGCGCTCATGCGGGGGCGGACCACGGTGCTCATCACGCACCGCCCCGAACTGGCGCGGCGGGCGGAGCGCGTTGTGGAGCTCCGCGATGGCCGGGTGGCCGGGTGAGGGAGCCGCTGCGGAGCCGGACGGGGCGCGGGGTCTCGATCGCGGTCATCGACAGCGGGGTGCACCCAGGGCACCCGCACCTGGGACTGCTGGCGGGCGGGATCGCGCTGGCGCCCGACGGGCGGGCCCACGACGACCTGACGGACCGGCTGGGCCACGGGACCGCCGTCACCGCGGCCATCCAGGAGAAGGCGCCGGGCGCGCGGGTCCACGTCGCGCGCGTCTTCCACGACGAGCTGGCCACGAGCGCCCGGACGCTGGCGAAGGCCATCGACTGGGCCGCGGAGCGCGGCTGCCGGCTGGCCAATCTGAGCCTCGGAACCCCCCGCCAGAGCCGCATCGAGGTGCTGCAGCCCGCCGTCGAACGCGCCGCGCGGGCCGGAACGCTCGTCATCGCCGCCTTCTCGCACGAGGGACAGCGTCAGCTCCCGGGCAGCCTCCCCGGCGCCCTCGGCGTGTGCCTCGACTGGGACCTGCCCCGGCACAGCGTCCGCGTCGGCCGCCGCGACGGGTGCCGGGTCCTGTACGCGTCCGGCTACCCGCGCCCCATCCCCGGCGTCCCCCCCACCCACAACCTCAACGGCATCAGCTTCGCCGTCGCCAACGCGACGGGCATCATCGCCCTCGCCCTCGACCTCTTCCCCCAAGCCCGCGGCCGCCCCGGCGCCCTCGCCGCCCTGGAGGCCCTGGAGGCGCTGGAGTCGCTGGAGTCGCTGGAGTCCCCGGCGTCGGTCCATTCTCGTGAAAAATGAACAGCCGATGCTCAGATTTCAGGATTTTCGAGGCTGAGCAACCCTCTAACCGGCCCTCCGGCGTTCCCGCCGGAACGTCCCGCGCGTCGAGATCCGTCGAAATCGGTCAAGATGGGGCGAGATCGACTGAAGGACCGCGTTGAGACGGCGTTGAGACATGGCCCGAATATTTACCGAAGATCGGGGTATGAAACCGGAGTTGTGAGCGAATCGTGAGCGGTGCCGCTCCGCGTGCCCCTGAACCCTGAGATTCGGATGAAAACGCCATGCATGTGACGCCCGACACGCCCGACACGCCGAACGCCCCGAACGCTGACGGGTCGCACCCTGCCGCCTTGGCCGGCGACCCGGTCGGCGACGCGATCGCCGAACTCTGCGCCCATCTCGACGCCGGCCTGTACCGGCTCCTGACCCTGCTGCGCACCTACGACGAGGAGGAACTCTGGAGCGGGTGGCGCTCCTGCGCCCACTGGCTGAACTGGCGCACCGGCATCTCCCTCGGCGCGGCCCGCGAGCGGCTGCGGGCGGCCCGCTGCCTCGCCGACCTGCCCCTGACCTCCGCCCAGATGGAGAAGGGGCGGCTCTCCTGGTCCAAGGTCCGGGCGATGACGCGCGTGGCCACGGCCGAGAACGAGGCACGGCTGGTCGAGTTCGCCCTCCACCACACGGCGAGCCAGGTGGAGCGTCTCGTGCGTGCGTGGAGGAGCGCGGAGACGGCCTACGCGGAGCTGGACGGGCCGTCGGAGCTGGCGGCGCGCCGGCACCTGACGATTCGGATGACGGACGACGGCATGTACGAGGTCCGGGGACTGCTCCTGCCCGAAGTGGGCGCCCTGCTCGTGGAGGCGCTCGATGCGGCCGCCGACGAGATCTACCGCCAGGAGCGAGCCATGGAGCGGGAGGCGGAGGCGGCTACGGAGCGCGAGGCGGCGCGCGAGGCGGACGCCGCCATCGGGGAGCCGGACCCGCCGACGTCCGCGCCGACGCCCGCACCCGGGCCCGCACCTGCGCCCGGACTCCGGCTGAGTCAGGGGGAGCAGCGGCACGACGCGCTCGGGGCGTGGCTCGAGGAT
>NZ_CANPWG010000043.1 GCF_947581915.1 Candidatus Palauibacter scopulicola | reverse complement strand
AACTCCATGGGCGTCTCGACGTCCCGCCTGTAGACCTCGACCGCGCCGAGAACCTCCTTCTCGAGATCGTCGAACTGCATCCCTGCCTGGTACATCCCGTCCAGGTAGAGCGCCGGCGGACAGCCGAGCCGGGCGCCTTCTCCGAGGAAGACCTCCGCTCTCCCGTATTCGACCCGACCCACGGCGACGTTCGGCAGGCCGCGCAGGAGGTCGCTGGGCAGGCGCGGGTTACGATTGATGATGTCCCGCGGCGTGAAGAAGGTCCCGAACCCTTTTTCCATGCGTTCCAGGAAGCCCTCCACGTGCCGCGCGCGGCGGGTCTGACGTACCTCCACCGTGAGATCGGCGATGCGAATGACGGTGCTCGAAAGGGTCAACGTGACGCGCGTCGTCTGATCCGGCTCGAGGTCGATGACGGTATAGCCGGCCTCATAGCCGATGTATCGCACCTCCACCGAGTCCCTGCCGGCCCAGGTTTGGGGGACCCGGAAGTTGCCTTCGGCATCGGTGATCGCCCCGTACCCGGAACCCAGGAGGATCACGCGGGCCCCTTCGAGCGGGAGTCCCGTCGAGGCGCTGACCACCTGCCCGATCAGCTCCGCCGTTTCCCGTTCCGTCTCCTCCTGCGCCCAGGTCGCACTCGGCGAACCCGCCAGCCCGCCTGCCGCGACGAGGGTCAGCGCCGCCATGCGGGCGCCTCCATGTCCCGACTCCAATGCCCTCATACGGCCCCCTGGTCGATTCCGGCTCTCTCCCCGATGAACGCTCTCCGTCGCCCGAAAGATACGGTCTTATCGTCTCGCCATCGACAGCACCGTCGGATCCCCGCCTCCCCTGCCGTGAATGGTGACGAACAGTTCGGCGCCCGTCGGGCTCTCGTAGGTGAACCACCACGGAGCGTTCGACGGCGGCGCCTCCGCCGTGCTCCGGAAGGTGGCCCTCCGGCCTTCCAGGGCCGTGAGACGGTATTCGAGCCGCGTCTCCTCCCATGGCACCCAGCCCCGCCCGACATGCTTGAACCGATAGTAGATCTCTCCATCGTCATCCTGTTCCAGCAGCAGAAGTTCGTACATGACCGCGAGGCCGTCGCGGACGAGACGGAAGGAGCCGGACATCGAGCGTCCCGCGGGGCTGAACCACGCCTCCTCGATCTGTCCTCCGAAGGCGTCGCCGCCCCAGTGACCGGCGATCCAGGCCAACTCCTCGAGATCCACGGCTCCGGAAGGCGCGGCCGGTGCCGGGCGGCTCCCGGGATCCGCTTCCTGGCCGATCGCCCCGATGGCGCCCCCGAGGTGGACGGCGGCCGCGAGCGCGACGGCGACCGCGGCCGTCCGGCAGCGAAAGACCCGCGCCGGGGACGTTTGAGAAACCGCGGATCCCGCCGCATCTTCGCATGACATGAGAGCCGTTCTGAAAGTCCTCGTCTCGGTCATCCTCTGCCTCCTCGCCGGCCTCGCGGGGCTGGCGCTCGTGTTCAGAGACCTGCCCGTTGGGCCCGGCCCGGGGCTCGTCGGGCTCGGGGGTCTCCTGTACTTCTCCGCGGGTTTCGGCCTCGCGCGGTGGCACGGCGGCGCACGTCCCCTCCTCTGGGGGCTGGCGCCGGGTTGGAGCCTGGCCCTGCTTGGCGCGATCGGTGTCTGGGTGACCGTTACGGATCCTCCCTCAGGCCACTGGGGCCTGGCGCTTCTCTTCCTGTTCGGCCCGGCCGTCGCGGGCTCGGGGGGCGCCGTCCTCGCCACGAGAACGCGGATCGCAGCCCGCCGCAAAACCGCGCTGCGTTCGAGCGGCGCTCACGACCGTGCCCGCGACGGGCCTGCGAGGCGTGGGTCGCCGTAGGGCCTTGCCACGCCAAGGTAGACGGAACCCAGCGCCCGGGGCACCCCGGGCATCGTGAAGCGCTCGAGGTCGACGATCCGGAATCCGCCACCCTCGATCTCGGCGTCGATCTCCCGGTTTATGTTGCACCCGCAGGCGACAAGGTTCTGAACCGGGTTCAGCGTGTCCTGCAGGCGTGAAACCCATCCCTTCTCGTTCCGCCCGTGCTCGAGGAAAAGGAACTCGCCGGAGGGCTTCAGCGCACGGCGGAGTTCGAGGAGGGCGTCCCGGAGCCGCGCGATCGAGCACAGCGTCCAGGTGCTCGTCACCGTGTCAAAATGCGCGTCGGGAAAAGGGAGTCGGTCGGCGGCGTCCTGAATCACCCGCTCGACGGGGAAGGGGGCGCCGCCGATGCGGGCGCGTACGCGGCGTTCGAGTACGGCCGCGGAGTCGATCCCCGTGACGCGGCGAACCGATGTCGGGTAGAATTCGAGATTGAGGCCCGTCCCGAAGCCGACTTCGAGCACATCTCCCTGTGCGCGAGCGAGAGCCCGGCGCCGATACCTGCGATGCACGTCGCCCTTGAGACCGCTTTCCATGAGACGCGGAAAGATGTGTTCTGAGTAAAGGCCCACTCGCTATCCTCCCCGATGACGGGGGCGCTTTCCTTCCCGGTGACGCGGGCGAAGGTTGAAACGTCTACCCAAACATAGACGTACCGGCTCCTGTCGGGATGGGTCGCCGGCCTGGGGCCGCGTCCCGCCCACCGGCGGCAAGCCCCGTGTCTCGACGCCGCGAAGTCGGCTCTGGACTGGAGAACGCTCTTGGACGGAACGCAGCAGGGCTTTTACCGCGGGCTGCTGGCGCTGGCGCTGGGCATGGGGGCCGCGGCGGGCGTCGTATCCGACGTGCGCGCCCTCCAGGAACCGCCGGCCCCCGTCTCGCGGCCGATTCCGCTCGACGCGTACGCGGACGAAGGGATCGCCGGACTGGTCGAGCGCGCCATGGCGCAGCGCAAAGCCCGGGCCGAAGGGCTGACGAGCTTCGAAGCGACCTTCCGCGAACGCATCTACGCCGGGCTCGGCGGCGCGTTTCTGCGCCGCGAGCGGGCGATGTTCCACCAGGAGCGCGCTGCGCGTCTGCGCTGGTCGGCGGAGGGCGAACACATCGTCCACTGGCTGGGGGTGCGCCGCGGGGTGCCGATCGTCGGCCTGGGCGTCGAGTTCGAGGACGATCTGCGCGACGACGACGCGTTCGAACTCGATTTCGACATGATCGATCCTGCGAGCGAGCATGTGACGGTCGGTTCGGAGTGGGCCCTCCACCCGCTGGCCGATACCGCGGCCTATCACTACCGCTACCGCTCCGGCGATACGCTGCGCATCCGCTTCCCGGGGGACGACCGCACCGTGACGCTGATCGAGGCCATCGTTGAGCCGCGGGAGGCCCGCTTCGACCGTATTGCCGGCTCGCTGTGGTTCGACGCCGACGAAGGGGTCCTCACGCGCGCCGCCTACCGTCCGGCGATCGAGTACGACTTCGACCGCGAAGAACCGGAGGACGCGGAAGATGTTCCCGGGTTCGTGAAGCCGATCCGCGCCCGGGTCGAGTTCATCACGATTGACTACGGCCTTCAGGAACTCCGCTGGTGGCTCCCGAATCGCATGGCCTTCGATGCGGTCGCCACGATGGCGGATCTCGCGAGCATGCCGGTGCGCTACGAATGGACCTTCGAGGACTATGCCGTGGATCGCGAGCCGTCGCTCGATCCGGGAGAGGATCTGCCGCCGGGCTGGACGCGTTGGGTCGATGGCGACGAAGAGTTTCTCGCGCCTGAAGGGCAGGCGCTCGACGTGACCGTGACGGAAGGTCGGACCCGGCGTCGGGAGGAGCGCGAGGCCGGGCGGACGCGTGACGACCCTCTCACCGCCGAACCGGACTCGCTGCCCGAAGCCGTGCGGCCGGTCGTGATCGTCGTTCCTCCCATCGCCGAACTCCCCTTGTCCCGGGAGCTTCCGGAGCCGCTCTTCTCCGCCACCGTCGACGCCTTCGCGGTGGCGGAACTCGACGACCTGAAGGACCGCCTGTCCTCGCTGCAGATCCCCGCCGCCACGGCTCTGGGTCCCCGCCTGGATCTCGCTCCGGGTCTGCGCCGGCTGCGCTACAATCGGGTCGAGGGCCTCTCGTTCAGCGCCCGCTTCGCCGTACCGACGGGGGTCACGTCGGAGTTCGCGGTCACGCCGCGAATCGGCATCCCCGAGTGGGAGCCCGGCGTGGAGGTCGGGTGGCGCCGCCAGACGGCGACGGGCGGCTTCGGGTTCACGGCATACCGGCGCCTCACGGATCTCGGCGATTGGGGCCGTCCGCTTTCCTTCGGCAACTCCTTCAACAGCCTCGTGATGGGGTATGACGAAGGCCTCTACTTCCGGGAGACCGGCTTCGAGGTCTCGGCGAGCCGCCAGGGGAAGCGGACCCGCGTGGAAGGCGCGCTCTTCGCGGAGCGCCACCAGCACGCCCGCAAGCAGAGCGATGCCTCGCTCCCGAACCTCTTCGGCGATGCGGTCTTTCCGGACAACATCGTGGCCGCGCGCGGCCACGTCGCCGGCATCTCCGGCCGCCTGCGCGCGTTCTCCTCGGTAGACCCCGGCACGCCGGTCCTCAGCGGCTCCATATGGGGCGAAGCCGCGGCGGGCGACTTCGATCTCTACGGGCGAGCCGCCGTCTCCGCGGCGCTGCAAATCCCCGTGAGCCAGTGGTCCGTGGCGCTGGAGGGCGCGGCCGGACGGGTGTTCGGGGAGCCGCCGCCACAGCGGCACTTCCACCTCGGCGGGTCGTACACGCTGCGGGCCTTCGACCCGGTGTCGACCGGAGGGGCGAGCTTCTGGTTCGGCCGGTTCGAACTGGGGCGCGGTTTCCGGATCGGCGATCCGGCCTACGACATCGGGGGCAGCCCGGTGCGGATCACGGGGTTCTGGGACGCGGGCTGGACCGGACCCGTGGACGCCTTCGGCACCGAGGGCTGGCGGTCGAGCGTGGGGCTGGGCGTATCGCTCATGGACGGTCTGTTTCGCATCGACCTCGCCCGCGCCGTCCGTGGCGGCAGCCTCTGGCGGCTCCACGTATACTCCGATGGCCTCATGTGACGATGCCTGCTGGTGTTTGCGTGGCGGGTGAGATGGCCGCAGAGTAGCGTCCCCTGCAACCGCCGATCACGCCGGGTGCCCGGCGCGCCGGCGATCCCCGCGGAGAGCACGCCGAAACATGGCACGAAGCCGCAAGAACAAGGGCCGCACCGGAGAGGCGGACGAGGCCGCGGAAGGGAAGCGGAAACGTCCCCCATCCCCGCCGGCGTTCAGCGCGGAGTGGTTCCGCGACTGGGCGCGCACGCTGCTCGTTGCCTTCCTCATCTTCATCTTCTTCCGGACGTTCCTGCTGGCGACGTTCGTGATCACGTCGGGGTCGATGGAGGGGACGCTCCTGGTCGGCGATTTCCTGCTCGTGAACAAGACATCGCTCGGTGCGCCGATCCCGTTTACCAACGCCCGCGTGCCGGGATACGCCGAGCCGGAATACGGGGACATCATCGTGTTCCGCGCGGACCACTCTCCGGGGCTGGACATCGTCAAGCGTACCGTGGGCTTGCCCGGCGACACGCTCCGAATGGAGAGAGGCGTCTTCTACCGGAACGGCGTCGCCCCGGACGAACCCTACGCCCGCCGGAATCCGCGAGTGCTGGATGAAGGGGATCCCCGAATGCAGTGGCAACTGGCGCACCTGATTCCGGATCCGGAACGGGGCGAGTACGAACCCACGCGAGAGAACTGGGGGCCGCTCGTGGTGCCGCCGGAACGCTATTTCATGCTGGGGGACAACCGGGACGAGAGCCTCGATTCACGGTACTGGGGTTTCGTCGAACGCGGGAAGATGCGGGGCAGGCCCTTCTTCATCTACTTCTCGTACGACCGGGACGCGCTGAGACCCGTGAAGTTCCTCACGGCGATGAGACCGGGACGGATCGGACCCGCCCCGGACTAGTGCCCCTTTCGGCCGTCAGAGCTTCTTGAGCAGCTTCCGAATGACGATCACGGCGACGGCAATGGCGATCTTTCTCATCAGGTCTTCCTCTGGCGCGTGGCGTACGCTTCAAGGTGGCGAGACCAGCGGTCGCTGAACAGTACGGGTCGCTCCCGGGTCGAGGTTTCGGCCGCTCTGGCCTCCGGCCGGGGGTCGGGCAACGTTGAACGGACGGGACGGGTGCGCAGCCGGGAGGTGCCATGCGCGTGAACCGGGCGGTCGCCGTGGCGGCGGCGCTCTCTTGTGTGGGGTGCGATTCGCCGCCCGTCGACGAGGCGGCGGCAGCCACTCATTCCCATGCCGGCGGCGGCGCGGTCACGCACTGGACCGAATCGCTCGAACTCTTCGTCGAATACCCGCCGCACGTCCGGGGCGTCGCGAGCGTACCGTGGGCCATCCACCTCACCTGGCTGGCGGACTGGAAGCCGGTGCGGGAGGGGCGCCTCGTGCTCCTGCTCCGGGGACCGGGCGGCGCCCGCGAGGAGATCGTGCTCCCGGCCCCGGCGAGCCCGGGAATCTACAGTGCGAGCCCGACCCTCACGGAGACCGGGACATGGCGGGCGGACCTGACCCTCACGGCCCGGGGCGCGGACCACGCGATCCCCGTGGGCCAGCTGCAGGTGTTTCCGAGCGAAGAGGCGCTCCCGCACGACGAGGAGCAGCCGCTGCCGGGGCTGATCGCGCTCCAGAAAGAAGAACAGTGGGCGATGCCGTTCGAGATCGCCGTCGCGGAGACGCGCCGGATTCCGAACTCGATCCCGGTGACCGGGGAGGTCACGGTCCCCGCGCGCGGTCTCGCGCACGTCTCGACCCCGGTGGAAGGCCTCGTGCTCGTTCAGGGGCCATCGCCCGCCCCGGGCGATGCGGTGCTGGAGGGGGAGACGTTGGCGCTGATCGCCCCCACGAGCATCGACGACTCGTATGCCCGCATGCGGGCCGATGTGGAGGACGCCGAGCGTGAGGCGGACCGGGCGGAGCGGCTCTTCGCCGCCGGCGCCATCGCCGGACGCCGCCTGGAGGAGGCGCGTCACAACCTGGAGGTGGCCCGGGCGGCGTTCGAGGCCGTGGGGGGCCTTCGCTCCGCCGACGGGGACGGCGGTTCGGACCCGCACGTCTACCGGCTTCGGAGCCCGATCAGGGGCGTGATCGCCGATCGCCACGTGGCCCCGGGCGAGCACGTCGCCGTCGGGACGCACGCGTTCACGGTGGTGCGTCCCGATACGCTGTGGTTCGTCGCACGCGTTCCTGCGCGCCACGCCGAGGCGGCCAGCGAAGTCCGCGGCGCGTGGTTCACCGTCGAAGGCGCGGGCCATGCGCACGCCGCCGACCGCGTGGTGTCGGTGGGCAGCATCATCGATGCGGGAAGCCGGACGCTCCCGGTCCGCTTTGCGGTGGCGAACCCGGGCGGCGTGCTCAAGGTGGGGATGCTGGCCGAAGGTCACCTGCTCCTCGGCGAGCCCGTGGAGGGGGTGGCCGTCCCGACGCGCGCGATCCTGGACGAGGATGGGCTCTCCGTCGTCTACGTCAAGGTCGGCGGCGAAGCGTTTCAGCGGCGGGTGGTGGAGACCGGCCCCTCGGACGGTTCGTGGACCATCCTTCAATCGGGGGTTGCGAGCGGGGAGCAGGTGGTCGCCGCCGGTGCCTACCAGGTGAGGTTGGCTTCGCTCGGCAACGTGGAGATCTCGGACCACGGACATCCGCACTAGTGTACACCAGTCCGCCGGGATGAGCGCTCCCGGACCGGCGGAAGACCGGTCAGGCCTCCTGCAGGGGCTGCTCGACCGGCTCGTCCACGCCTCGCTGGAGAACCGCTTCCTCACCGTGGCCGCCGGGGTGCTCCTCCTGGCGGGCGGCGGATGGGTGGGCGCCACGCTGCCCGTCGACGTCTTTCCCGACCTCACCGCTCCCACGGTGACGGTGCTCAGCGACGCCCACGGACTGGCCCCGGAGGAGGTCGAGAGTCTCGTCACCTTCCCTGTCGAAACGGCGGTGAACGGTGCGGCCGGCGTGCGCCGGGTCCGGTCGAGTTCGGCGCAGGGGATCAGCATCGTCTGGGTGGATTTCGACTGGGGGACGGACATCCTCCGCGCCCGGCAGACGGTGAACGAGCGGCTTCAACTCGCCACGGCCCAACTGCCGGAGGACGTGAGCGCCCCGGTGCTCGCGCCCGTGAGTTCGATCATGGGCGAGATCCTGCTCGTCGGCATGAGCGCGCCCGCCCCGCAACTCATGGAGGCCCGGACGGCCGCGGACTGGACCGTGCGGCGCCGGCTGCTCGCCGTGCCCGGTGTCTCGCAGGTGGTGTCGATCGGCGGACAGGTCCGCCAGTACCAGGTCCTCATCCGGCCCGAGCGCCTGCTCGCATACGGCGTCGGGCTCGACGAGGTGCTGGAGGCGGCGGCCGGGTCGAACCGGAACGCGTCCGGAGGGGTCTATCGGTCGGGCGGTCGCGAGATCCTGATCCGCGGCATCGGCCGCGCGCGCGACCTCGAGGAGATCGGCCTGACCGTCGTTGCGGTGAGGGAGGGCGTACCCGTCCTCATCGAGGACCTGGCGGAGGTTCGGATCGGTCCGCGCGTCCGGCTCGGCACCGCTTCCGTGAACGCGGAGCCCGCCGTCGTGCTCTCCATCCAGAAGCAGCCCGGCGCGAATACGCTGGAGCTGACGGAGCGGATCGACGCAGAACTGGACGTGATCGAAGCGGAACTCCCCGCGGGCGTGGCCTTCGAGCGGTCCGTGTTCCGACAGGCCGACTTCATATCGCTTGCCGTGTCGAACGTGATCGAAGCCCTGCGCGACGGTGCGTTGCTCGTCATCGCCGTGCTCCTGCTCTTCCTGTGGAACCTGCGGACGACGGCGATCTCCGCGCTCGCGATCCCGCTCTCGCTGGCCCTCGCCGTCATCGTCCTGCGGCTCCTCGGGGGGACGATCAACACGATGACGCTGGGCGGCATGGCCATCGCCATCGGCGCGCTGGTCGATGATGCGATCATCGTCGTCGAGAACGTGTACCGCCGCCTGCGCGACGACCGTCGCCGCCCGCCGGAGCGCCGACGCCGGCCGCTGGCCCTCGTCCGGGACGCGGCGCGGGAGATCCGGACCCCGATCCTGAGCGCCACGCTCATCATCTCCATCGTCTTCGTCCCGCTCTTCTTCCTCTCCGGCGTGGAGGGGCGCATGCTCCGACCCCTGGGACTGGCGTACATCGTGAGCATTCTGTCGTCGCTGCTCGTCGCGGTCACGGTGACGCCGGCGCTCTGCCACATGCTTCTGCCGGGGGATCGGGCGCTCGGCCGCCCGCGCGAGCCCTGGCTGATGCGCGGGATCGAACGCGCGTACGGGCGTGTCCTCGACGGGGCGCTCCGCCGTTCCGGGGCCGTGCTCGGCGGTGCGGCGCTCCTGCTGGCCGGCACGCTGGCGCTCGTGCCCTTACTGGGGCGCGGTTTCCTGCCCGAGTTCCAGGAGGGAACGCTGACCATCTCCGTCGTGAGCCTGCCTGGGACGTCGCTGGTGGAGTCCGACGCGATCGGGGTCCGCGTGGAGCGCCAGCTCCTGGCGCACCCTGCCGTCGTCTCCACCTCGCGGCGGACCGGCCGGGCCGAACTGGACGAGCACGCGCAGGGCGCCAACGCCTCCGAGGTCGACGCGCGGCTGGACCTCTCGGAGCACGATCTGGAGGAGGTCATGGCTGCCCTGCGGGACGACCTGGCGGGACTCCCCGGGACCAACGTCACGATCGGACAGCCGATCGGACACCGGATTGACCACATGCTCTCCGGCACACGGGCCGCCATCGCGGCCAACCTGTTCGGCCCCGACCTCCGGCAACTGCGCGACATCGCCGGTGAGATCGAGACCGTCGCGGGGACGGTGGAGGGGCTCGTGGACGTCTCCGTCGAGAGGCAGGCGGACATACCCCAGCTTCAGGTCCGCGCCGACCGGCGCGCCATGGCCCGCCACGGCGTCACGCCGGCGGGGATGGCCGCGGCCGTCGATGTCGCGTTCCAGGGAGAGGAGGTATCGCTCATCCGGGAAGGCGATCGCGCGTTCGATCTCGTCGTGCGCTACGCGGATGAACACCGCACGGACCCGGAGGCGATCGGCCGGACGCTGATGACGACCCCGGCGGGCGCCACGGTGCCGCTGTCGCAACTGGCTTCGATCGTCCCGTCGCTGGGGCCCAACACCATCAGCCGGGAGAACGTGCAGCGGAAGATCGTCGTGAGCGCGAACGTTGCGGGGCGCGACGTGGGCGGAGCCGCCGAAGAGCTGCAGGTGCGGGTCGCGGCCGAGGTCGAACTGCCGCCGGGCTACTACGTCCAGTACGGGGGGCAATTCGAGAGCGGGCGGGAGGCGACGCGGCGCATCACGCTGCTCTCGCTGTTCTCGATCGGTGCGATCTTCCTCATCATGTTCCGGACGTTCGGGAGCGCCCGGATCGCCGCTCTTCTCATGGTGAACCTGCCTCTGGCGCTGGCGGGAGGCGTGCTCGCGGTGCTGCTCATCGGCGGCACCGTGAACATCGCGACCCTGGTCGGGCTCATCACGTTGTTCGGCATCGCGGTGCGAAACGGGATCCTTCTCGTGAGCCGCTACCAGGATCTTCGCGCGACGGGCGCCGGGCTGGCCCCGAGCATCCGGCGCGGCTCCATGGAACGTCTCAGCCCCATCCTCATGACGGCGCTCACGGCGGGCCTGGCGCTCGTTCCGCTCGCGCTGGGCCTGGGCGAACCCGGCAAGGAGATCCAGGCCCCGCTCGCCGTCGTCGTACTCGGAGGGCTGCTGACGTCCACCACGCTCAACATGGTCGTCGTTCCGGCCCTCTTCCTCCGCTTCGCCGGACCCGCGTCGTCCGCAGGCCCGCGATAAGGTGGGGAGCTGACAACCCGGACCCGCAGCAACGCATCCGGGTAATGGAGTTGTCGGATACCGAACTCACGCGGGTCGGCGGGAAGGGGAGGTGAGGAGATGAAGCGTCGAAGAGTATCTGTGTCCATGGCGGCCCTGTTGGCGATCGCAGGGGGGATCTGGGGCTGCGGTGACGGCGCGACGGAGCCGGACGGGGACGTGCTGACGTTGGCGGAGAGCGAGGCGCTGCTCGAAGCCATCAACGTCGTCGGGGCGAGGGCGCTGGAGGCGGACCCGGCATCCTTCGCCGGCTCCGTGAGCCTGACGGCCAACTGCTCGGGGGGCGGGGTTGTAAACGCGGGTGGGACGCTGATCCCGTCGGAGACCGAGACCGGGATCAGGTTTCTGGCGAACCTGACGATCGTGCCCGAGGGCTGCGTGGAGACGTCCCGGGACAGGACGTTCACGCTCGCTGGGGCGCCCAGCCTCCGACAGACGGGAACGTACGCGTTTTCGATGCCGGAAGAGCTTGCGTTCGTGTTCGACCTGAACGTGTCGATGGTCGGTGCTCTCGCCTACGAACTCGAGGAAAGAAGCGGGACCTGCGAGGTGTCCGTGACGGTGGAATCCCGGCTGGACTTCAGCGATCTGATGCAGACGGGAAGGGCTTCGGGCACGCTGTGCGGCAACGCCGTCGACATAGACCTGAACCGCGAGATCCCTCTGACTCCCGACCCCGAAGGATGAGTTATCCGAAGCGGGCGATCGAGAAGATGGGCGGTGCGTGACGGGGTAGTTCATCCGTGAGGAGGTCGGCCATGAGCGACCCGAGGACGGGGGCGAACTTGAACGCGTGCCCGGAGCCGCCGGCGAACAGCACGACGCCGGGATGGTCGGGGTGGCGGTCCAGGATGAAGTCCTGGTCGGGCGTGTTCGTGTAGAGACAGACGGACGCGTGGGCCAGCGCCCCCGCCACGCCCGGCGCGTACCGCCCGAACAGCCTTCGCAGGCCCTCCGTCTCGGCTGCCCCAACCGCGCGGTCGACCCGCTCGACGTCGGTCCCGCGTCCGGCCTGGAAGTGCATCCCCGCCTTGAGGCCCCGCGCCGACGGCGGGAATCCGTACCACGTCCCCTCCCGTTCGAGTTCCCACACCCAGGCGGGACCCTCCGCGAGCGTGTCCGCATGCGTCCCGGCGGGTTCGAACCAGTATTGCACCGTGCGCTCCACCTCGAGCGAGAGGGAAAGTTCGGGAAGCAGGTGAGGAGTCCACGCCCCGGCGGCGATGGCGAGCCGGCGCGCCGCGTATTCTCCCCGTTCGGTCCGGACGCGGACGCCCGAGGCCGAAGCGGACCACCCGGTCGCGCGCTCGTCGAAGCGCAGATCCGCGGCGCCGGCCGCCTCCAGCATCGCCTCGAGGCAGGCCTCCAGCGAGAGGACCGCGGCACCCGGTTCGTAGATGGTGACCGTCCCGGGAGCCGGGCGGAGCCAGGGGAATCGCTCCACGACTTCCTCCACCGAAAGGACGAGGTCGCCGGTGCCCACCCGGGCGACGCCGCGAAGCGGCCCCCCCGCGAACACGCGGCCGTCTTCCGGCCCCATCATGAGGGCGCCCGTCGTCCGCAGGAGCGTCCGGCCCGACGAGCGTTCGAGGTCGTTCCAGAGCCGGTGGGAGTCGCGGACCAGCGGCACGTACGGCGACCCGTGATACCACGCCGCGCGGATCATCCGCGTGTCGCTGTGTGCCGATCCCATCGTGTGCGGGGGCGTGTAGCGGTCGAATCCCACCACCGAATGTCCGCGCCGGACGAGTTCGGCCGCGGTTGCGCTCCCGATGGCTCCGAGCCCAATGACGGCGAAGTCGTGCATGTCCGATGCCGGTCGACTCAGTTCCCGGTTTTCGGAAAAACGAGGCGCTGACCGGCCTCCACCACCGAGACGGCTCCCGCGACGCCGTCCACGAGTTCGAACACGAACTGCACGCCGGAGCCGTGCATCAGGAACGCGGCCGGGGACTGGGGGAGGAGCCGGAAGGCCGCCTCACCGGTTCGGGCGGCCATGAGCACGCCCTCCTCGAGCGTGACGGTCAGGGTCGTGGCCGGGTCGATCCGGTACTCGCCCACGAGAATGGACAGATCCTCCGGTTCCACCCGCACGACCGGGAGCCGAAGCACCGGATCGGGTTCGACGCCCAGCTCCGACAGGCGTTCCAGGAGCCCGGGCATCCCGGGGTTGTACGTGAGCGCTTCGCGGATGTGGTCCGACGCCGCCTCCAGGGCGCCGGCCTGCTCGTGAAGCTCGGACAGCGCGAAACGGATGGCGGGAGGCTCCGGCGTCCCGGCGGCGTAGGCCTCGAGGATCGCAATGGACGTGGTGGGCTCGCGCTCCCGGAAATGGCCGGCGAGCCTCAGGATCTGGCCGGGGGAGTAGTCGTATTCGTCCGGTCGCGTGCGGCGCCAGTTGTCGTACCTGGACATCGCCGCCTCGACGCCGCCCGCCTCGACGATCGGCAGCAGCCGTTCCGCGATCGACGGTTTCGGGCGCACGGCTTCGGCGCCCCACAGCAGATTCGTCAACCCTTCCACGAGCGGTCCCAGGTCGGAGGATGTGTTGTCCAGCAGGACGATCAGCCGTCCGTGGTCCGGGAAGACGCGCAGCCAGGCGGAGAAGCCGAAGATCCCTCCCGAGTGTTCGATCGTGCGCACGCCGAGGTCGCGCTCGATATCCGGCGTCCGCACGCCCACGCCGTACCCGTATGCCCCGGACTCGAGGCCCGGGGTCGTCATGCGTGCCAGCGTCTCCGGGTCCCGGAACAGGCCGCCTTCGACGAAGAGGTTGGTGGCCCACCGGGCGAGATCGCCCACGGCGGAGTACAGCATGCCGGCGGAGTAGGGCACGGAAGGGTCGATGAGACGCGCCGGGCGATAGCCGACGAGGTCGCGCGTGTGGCCGCTCGCGTGGCCCTCCGGCGGCCGGAGCGAGCCGTCGTACCCGGTGTCGCGCAGTTCCAGCGGGTCGAGCACGTACGTGCGGAGCGCCTCGGCGTAGCTCAACCCCGTGACGCGTTCCGCGATCCAGCCCAGAAGTACGTAGCCCGAGTTCGAGTACTCGAAGTTCGTGCCCGGCTCGAAGGAGAGGGGGGCTTCCCAAGTGAGGGCGAGGATCTCGCCCGGCGAGAACGGGGTCGCGACCTCCCAGTCCATGAACCCCGGCAGGTTCGTGTAGCTCGGAAGCCCGGAGGTGTGGGTGAGCAGGTGGTGGAGCGTGATCCGTTCCGCGTTTTCCGGAGGGTATTCCTCGATATGGCGGCCCACCGGGTCCTCGACCCGCAACAATCCCTCCTCGTCGAGTCTGAGGATGAGCGCGGCCGTGAACTGCTTCGTCAGCGACGCGATGCGGAACCGCGTGCCCGGGTCGTTGGCGTGGCCGTCCGCGAAGTCCGATCGCCCGAACCCGCCCTCGAACAGGGTCTCGCCCTCGTCGACGATGAGCGCGGCGCCGTTGAAAAGCCTCAGATCGTGAAAGGACCGCAGGTAGCCTTCCGCCCGTTCCGCGCGCGACTGCGCCTCGGCGGCGGACGCGAACCCGGCGACGAGCGCGGCCGCGAGACCGTACCTCCACGATGACCTGTGACGCGGATACAAGCGGGATCCTCCCGTAAAGCGGAAAGCGACCGAAAATGGGGCCGGGAGCCCGTGGCCGGAAGCTCGCGTCCCCCGTACGAAAGGGATAGGATCGCATCATGCGCTCGATCTCAAGTCGGCAGCGGTCCCGGATCCTGGAACTGGAGGAAGATGCGCGGCCGCTCGACCCCGACGCGGGCGAGAGAGACCGCCTCATGGCCGAGGTGCACGCCTACGCGCAGCGGTTCCTCGACGGACTCCCCGAACGGCCCGCCTACCGGCACGACAAGTCTGCCGTCCGGGAGATCCGAAAGCTCGGATTCGGCCGGGGGCCGCAGCCCTTGGCCGGACTCATCGACCGGATCGACGAGTCCGTGGCGGGGGTCGGCCTCGTACCCTCGCACGGCGGACATCTCGGCTACATCCCGGGCGGAGGCATCTACGCCTCGTCGCTGGGGGACTATCTCGCCGCCGTGACGAACGAATATGCGGGCGTTCGATTCACCGGGCCGGGCGCGGTCGAGATCGAGGATCTGATCCTCGACTGGATGGCGTCGTTCGCCGGATTCCCCGCCGGGGCCGACGGGAACCTCGCCTCGGGAGGTTCCATTGCCAGCCTTATCGCGGTGGTTACGGCCCGGGAAGCGGCCGGGCTCCGGGCGCGCGACTACGAGCGGGCCGTGGTCTACTCCTCCGCCCACACACACCACTGCCTGCACAAGGCGATCCGCGTGGCGGGCCTCGCGGAGGCCGTCCGGCGCGAGGTATCCCGTGACGGGGATCTCCGCCTGTGTCCCGACTCGCTCGCCAAGCTCGTTGCGGAGGACCGGGCACGAGGCCTCCGGCCTTGGCTCGTCCTCGGCTCGGCCGGTACCGCGGATACCGGTCAGGTCGATCCTCTGGACCGCATCGCGGATGTGTGCGAGCGGGAAGGGCTCTGGTTCCACGTCGACGCGGCATACGGGGGCTTTTTCGCTCTCGTGGAAGGCTGCCGGCGTGTGCTCGCCGGAATGGAGCGCGCGGACTCGCTCGTGCTCGATCCGCATAAGGGAATGTTCCTGCCGTATGGCACTGGCGCCGTGCTCATCCGCGACGGCGAGGCTCTCCAGGATGCCCACGCCTACTACGCGAGCTACCTGCAGGACACCGTCGAGTCCGAGTGGGGAGGTCGTTCGCCTGCCGCCGTATCCCCTGAACTCACGAAGCACTTTCGCGGGCTTCGGGTCTGGCTGCCGCTCCTCCTGTATGGAGAAGCCCCTTTTCGGGCTTGCCTCGAGGAGAAGCTGGAACTCGCCCGGTATTTCCACGGCGAGATCGGGGCGCTCGGGTTCGAGGTGGGGCCGGAACCGCCGCTTTCGGTCGTGACCTACCGCTGGGTGCCGAAGTCGGGTACCGCCGACGCGTTCAACCAGGCCCTCGTGGAAGAGACGCATCGCGATGGGAGGGTCTTCCTCTCCTCGACGACGATCGACGGGACGTTCTGGCTGCGAATGGCGGTGCTCGCGTTCCGGACGCACCTCGACACCATCGACCTGGCGCTGGAAGTCCTCGCGGAGGCCGTGGAGCGGCTGGAGGCCCACCCCGAGCGCTGGCGCTCGGAAGCGTCGGCCGAAGCGCCCGCCGAAGCGCTTGCCGGGGGAGGGGGCGGCTGATGGCGGGTTCCGGCCCCGGGCTCGCCCGCCAGGACGTGCGCTTCGAGCCGAACGAGCGTCCCCCGCTTCCCATGGCCGCCGGACTCGGCGTCCAGTACGCCCTTATCTGCCTCGCCAGCATCGTGCTCACGCCGACGGTCATGATCACGGTGGCGGGCGGCAGCGCCGAATACCTGTCCTGGGCGGTGTTCGCGGCGCTCGTCATCAGCGGCATCACGACGGCGATCCAGGCGCGCAGCGTGGGACGGATCGGTGCCGGCTACGTCCTCATCATGGGGAGCACGAGCGCCTTCATCGCGGTGAGCGTCACGGCCATCGAGCAGGGCGGGCCGGGCATGCTCGCGGTGCTGATCATCGCCTCGTCGCTGGTCCAGTTCCTGCTTGCGTCCCGGATGGCGCTCCTGCGCCGGGTATTCACGCCCACCGTGGCGGGCACCGTGCTGATCCTGATCCCGGTGACGCTGACCCCGATGATCCTGCGGAAGCTCGCCGAAGTCCCGGCCGGAGCCCCGACCGCCGCGGGTCCGCTCGTGGCCGGCGTGACGCTGGCGGTCACGGTCCTGGTCCCGCTTCGGTTCTCCGGCGCCCTTCGGCTGTGGGCCCCGGCCCTCGGGATCGTCGCCGGATCGCTCGTCGCCGGCCTCGGGTTCGGGATCTACGACATGTCCAGCGTCTACGAAGCCCGCTGGATCGGCCTGCCGGACCTGGCGTACCCCGGTCTCGACCTGAGCTTCCGCCCCGAGTTCTGGGCTCTCTTGCCCTCCTTCCTCATGGTGACGCTCGTGAGCGCCATGGACACGCTCGGCGATGCGATCGCGATTCAGCGCGTCTCCTGGCGCAGGCCGCGCGCGATAGATTTCCGCTCCATCCAGGGCGCGATCGCCTCCGACGGCGCGGGCAATCTCCTCTCCGGTCTGGCGGGGACCGTCCCCAACACGACCTACGGCGTGGGCATCGCCGTCGCCGAACTCACCGGCGTCACCTCTCGGGCCATCGGGATGTGCGTCGGCGTCGTCTTCGCGGCGTTCGCCTTCCTGCCGAAATTGCTCGCCCTCATCATCGCGATCCCCGGCCCCGTCGTGGCGGCCTATTTCATCGTCGTCGTGGCGCTGATCTTCGTCTTCGGGATGAAGATCCTGCTTCAGGAGGGGCTGGATTACCGCAACGGCCTCGTGGTCGGCGTCGCGTTCTGGCTCGGCATCGTCTTCCAGTTCGACTGGATCTACCCGGAGCAGATCGTCGGGGCCTGGGAGGAATTCCTCGGCAACGGCATGACGGTCGGCGGCATCACGGTGATCCTGCTCACCATCTTCGCGGAGGTCACGGGAGGCCGTCGGGCGCGCCTCAAGACGCGGTTGTCGGACGACACGTGGTCGGAGGTCGACGCCTTCCTGGTGAAGTTCGCGGCGCGAAAGGGCTGGGACGAGGAGATGGAAACGCGTCTGCGCGCGGTCGGCGAGGAGACGATGCAGATCCTCGGCCGCGCGGAGGCCGAAGCCGCGGCCGAAGCCGAGACCGGCGAGGCGCGAAGCCTGTTGCTCATCGCGAGCAGCGATGGCCCCGCCGCGGATCTCGAGTTCATCGCCACGACGGACGAGAAGAACGTCGAGGATCAGTTGGCGATGCTCAGCGAAGTGGCCGCCGGGGTCCCCGTCGAGGCGGAGACTCCGCTGCGGCTGCTGCGGCACTACGCCTCATCCATCCGCCACCAGCAGTACCACGACATCGACATCCTCACGATCCGCGTCGAGTCCGCCCCCCAGGTCGCCGGCGACTTCTAGCGTCTGGCCTCCCGTCCGTGGTTCTGCGCTGGTTCTCCGTTCCGCGTTGGGCATGTATCATACGGCTTCAACCAGGGGAGATGAGAATGTCCGAAGCCGATACGCGCGTCGGTGGCCGGTTCGATCCCGGGCGAGTCCGTTTCCTTGCCGTGGCAGCCCTCCTCAGCGGATGCTTCGGCGGCGGGGGAACGCAGGTGTCGCTGGAGGCGGGCCACGTCGAGTTCGATCGGCCGACGCCCAGCGGCGAGCCGTACCTGTCGGTCGGCGCCGGGGGGCGCGCCATCCTGACGTGGATCGAGCCCGAAGAGGGCGTACCCGCCTTGCGCCTGGCGATTCGCGGGGAGGACGGCTGGTCCGAGCCGCGGACCGTGTGGGCGTCGGAAGACATGTTCGTGAACTGGGCCGACTTTCCGTCCTCGGTGGAGATGCGGGGCGGGACGCTCGCCGTTCACTGGCTGGAGAAGGTTGCCGACGCGCCGTACGCCTACCATGTCATGTTGGCGCTCTCTGCGGATGACGGCATGACGTGGTCGGAGCCGTTCCGCGCGCACGACGACGCGTCGCCGACCGAGCACGGCTTCGTGTCGATGGTGCCGTGGGGGGACGGCGCGGGGCTGACCTGGCTCGACGCCCGCGCCATGGCGGGCGATGGCGGAGGCGGCGAGCACGTGGCCGGCGGCGGCGAGCACCTCGCCGGAGGCGGAGGGGGTGAGCGCGGGGCGATGTCCGTCCGCTTCCGCACACTCGCCCCGGACGGCCATCTCGGACCCGAGGTACTGCTCGACGACCGTACGTGCGAGTGCTGCCAGACCGCACTGGTTCGCGTGGGCGAAGGGCTCGTGGCCGCCTACCGCGACCGCAGCGAATCCGAGGTCCGCGACATCGCCGTGGTGCGCGGGGCGGGGGAGCGCTGGACCGAGCCGGCAGCCCTGTCCACCGATGGCTGGGTCATCCCGGGCTGTCCCGTAAACGGCCCGCAGTTGAGCGGCGACGAAGGGGCGCTGGCCTCGGCCTGGTACACCGGCGTCGACGGCAGGCCGCAGGTTTACGCCGCATTCTCGCATGACGGTGGCGCAACCTTCGGCCCGCGAATCCGGGTCGATGAGGGGCTGCCGCTCGGGCGCGTGGATATCGAACGACTCGACGACGGCTCGGCCGTGGTGGTATGGCTGGAGGCTTCCGACGACACGCCGCGCGTCCTCGCCCGGCGGGTCGAGCCGGACGGGTCGCTCGGGACGCCGCTTCTGATCTCCGAGACCGCCGGCGAACGCTCGAGCGGGTTTCCACGCATGGTGCGGACGGGGGACGAGTTCCTGTTCGCGTGGGTGATCCCCGGCGAAGGCGGCGGCGTACGCGTCCGCGCCGTGCGACTCTCCGACTGAAGCCGCCGTCCGGGGTCAGGGGACGAGAAGCACCTTCGCGACACCCGGCTCCGCCGCCCGGCTGAATGCCTCCGGGGCGGCGGAGAGCGGCAGCCGGCCGTCGATCAGATCGCGCACCTCGAAGTCTCCGCGCTCCAGCGCCGCCAGGGCGTCCTTGAAGGGCCCGCACCGGGACCCGAGCAGTCGTATCTCATCTACCACAACGGATGAGATGTCGATGGATAACTCGTTTGTGTGCGTGCTCTTGAGAATTACTGTTCCGCGTGGTCGAACGGCCCGGCGGGCGACGGCGAAGCCCGCCGATGCACCGCTGCATTCGACGACCAGATCGTAGGCCGCTTCCTCCACGGCGGTGACCGGCCCGGCGGCGAGCCCGGCCGCGCGAGCCCGCGCCAGGTTGCGCTCCGACCGCCCGGCGACCTCCAGCCCCGACAACCGAATCGCCAGCGCCCGCGCCACGAGTTGTCCCAGCCGGCCCGCACCCACGACGAGCGCCCGGGTCACGCGACCGTGCTCGATCTCGCGCTCGACCTGCCGCAGGACGCGGCAGGCAGCCGCGACCGGTTCTGCGAACACGGCAACCTCGTCCGGAAGCGCCTGCGGCACGCGGTGCAGGTTCGAGACCGGCGCCCGCAGCCATTCGGCGAACGCGCCATCACGCCCGTGGATGCCGATCGCCTCGCGGCGAAGGCAGTGCGTCGGCCGGCCGTCCGCGCAACTACGGCAGAGCGGCTCGGCATGTCGCGAGCGGCAGGTGACGTTGATCTCCGCCACGACCCGCGCCCCGACCCACTCGGGCGACCCCTCCTCGACGCGTCCGACGAACTCGTGCCCCGGAATTCCCGAGAAGCCGCGGTATCCACGCAGCAACTCCAGGTCCGTCCCGCAGATTCCCGCCATCGAGACCCTGATGATGGCCTCTCCGGGCTCGAGAGGGGGCCGCGGGAGGTCGTCGCGTACGCGGACCCTGCCGCCGTCGATCCAGGCCGCGATCACCCGCGGCGCCGCTCGAGGATCGCGCGGAACGACCGGGTTTCGAGTTCCGCGGCGGTGAGACCGGAACGCGCCGCCTCCTCGGCCGTCAGGGCGCCGCTCGCGAGCCCCCGGAGGAAGAAGTTCAGCAGGCCCTGGCCCGAGGCTTCATCGTCGAACACGGATCCCGTGAGGACGGCCTGTCCCGCGGCGGTCACGAATCGGTCGAGCCGGGTCGCCGCCGTGTCCAGGCCCTCCAGGAAGAACGAAAACACGGCCGAGAAGCGGGAAACGAGCTGTGCCGGGTGGAGGTCCCAGCTCTGATGGAACCCCTGGCTCAGAGACCGCCGAACATCGGAGTAATGCAGGCGCCATGCGCGGTGCACGACCGCCATGTTCTCCACCCGCTCGGCCGGCGAGAGCGCCGTCTCTCCGCGATGCGGTTCGACGGGCAGCACATTCGTCGCCCCATCCGAAAGCTGGACGCCGGATCCGGCGAGCGAGAGCTGCAGGAGCTGCCTCGCCACGTCGCACAACGGGTGCCCCAGCGTCTGGTCTTCCGCCGCGACCGCCACGGCGCCCGTGAGGTCGTACGCTCCGAGATGCACGGTGCGGCACCGCCCGCCCGCCGCGGTGACAAGCTCCGGCACGGCGATCCGTCCATCCGGCGCCACGAGCGACTGCGGCGTCTCGATCATGAGGTCGATCGCCACCCCCTCCTCCGGCAGGCCGAGCGTCGTCTCGAGCCGACTCAGGGCCTCCGAGAGCCGTTCCACCTGCCAGGCCGCGATGATCTTGGGAAGGAGCACCGTGAACCCGTCCGGCAGGTCGCTCCCGCTCCGCGCGAACGTGGCAAGGAAGAGTTCGAGCGTGCGCAACGCCCGCCCGCCGGTGATCTCATCCAGCGACTTGATGCGGATTCCAAGCGAGGGCGGGAGACTGTCGGCTGCGGCCCCCGCCGCGACCTCCCTTGCCGCCGTGGCCGCCGCCTCATCTTCCTCCGCCTCGGACCGGACGCCGAATCCATCCTCGAAGTCGATCAGAAAGCACTCGACCGGCTCCCGATCGAGCTTGGCGCGCACTCGCCGGCGCACCGCTTCCGCGGTCCCGGGGGGAAGGCGATTTCCGAGGGCCTCCCGCAGAGTGGCCGGGTCCGGCGCGTACCGGTCCAGGTAGCGTCCGGCGATCCGTCCGAGCCTGGCCGCCGTATCTCGTCGGAAGAGGTGAGCCCCGCCGACAACCGTGTGCACGGGCTGTTTTTGCATGGGCTCAACTTCCGCGGCTCCGGCCGCCGCAGCAACGAGCCGGCCGCCGGCACCCGAAAAACTGGCGACAACTCCCCTCGTCCCCTAGGATTGCGTGCGGTTATCTCACCAAGCGACTCACGGGTCGGGGAGCCGTGGGGCCTGTCGGGCGGGGTCGGCCCGAGGAGAGACGGTGGAGCCAACGAACGTCGAGAATCCCGACTACTACCATAAAGTCGTGGATTGCCAGTGGGCCTGCCCGGCCCACACCAACGTACCGGGTTACATCCGCCTCATCGCCCAGGAACGGTACGACGACGCCTACATGCTCAACTGGGAGTCGAACGTCTTTCCGGGCATCCTCGGCCGGACGTGCGACCGCCCCTGCGAGCCCGCCTGCCGGCGCGTGAGGGTCGAGGAGAAGCCGGTCGCGATCTGTCGCCTCAAGCGCGTCGCGGCCGACCTCAGGGGCGACATCACGCCCCGCTTCCCGGAGATCCCGAAGCAGAAGAACGGGAAGCGGATTGCCTGCGTGGGCGCGGGCCCCGCGTCGCTGACCGTCGCCCGCGACCTCATGCCCCTCGGCTACGAGGTCACGATCTTCGAGAAGAACGACCGGCCCGGCGGCCTCATGTGGACCAACATTCCACAGTTCCGTCTGCCCCCCGAGGTGCTGTGGGAGGAGATCGACTACATCCTCGACATGGGCGTCGACATTCGCTACAACGCGCCCGTCGAAAGCATGAAGTGGCTGCTGGAGCAGGAGTTCGACGCCGTCTTCGTCGGTTCCGGCGCCCCGCGCGGCAAGGAACTGCGCCTCCCGGGCCGGTACGACACGGACCGCATCTACATCGGCATCGACTGGCTCGAATCCGTCGCCTTCGGGCACACGAACTCGATCGAGGAGAACGTGCTCGTCATCGGGGTCGGGAACACCGCGATGGACTGCTGCCGCACCTCGAAGCGGATCGGCGGAACGAACGTCAAGGTCATGGCCCGCAAGTCGAAGCCGTACTTCAAGGCCTCCCCCTGGGAGCTGGAAGATGCGGAGGAAGAACTCGTCGACATCGTCGAGAACCACTCGCCCACCGAGTTCGTCGTCGAGAACGGCGTCCTCAGGGGGATGAACTTCGACATCGTGGAATGGCACGAGAACGACCAGGGGCGGCTCGTCGCGACGAAGCTCGACGAAGCGTTCTTCCCGGCGGAGGCCGTCATCCTCGCCA
>NZ_CANPWG010000042.1 GCF_947581915.1 Candidatus Palauibacter scopulicola | reverse complement strand
CGCCCGGGTCTGAGCCGTGGCCACGGGCTGCTTGAGCCGGAGGGCGGGGGCGGACGCTTGGAGGCGATGATCTTCGCCGCCGGCCGGGGACGCCGCCTGCGGCCGCTGACCGACGCGACGCCCAAGGCGCTCGTCGACTTCGGCGGCATCCCGCTGCTGGAGCGCGTCGCCCGGAAGCTCGTCGCGGCGGGCGCACACCGCCTGATCGTGAACGCGCACTACCTTGCCGGGCAGGTGGCGGCGTGGGCCGAAGCGTCGCCGCTGGGGGTCCCGGTGTTCGTGTCGCGCGAAGACGAGGAGTCGCCGGCTCCCCTCGACACGAGCGGCGGGCTCTTCCACGCGCGGTCGTTGTTCGAGGCGCGGGAACCCTTCCTGCTCCACAACTGCGACGTCGTGACCGAGGTCGACCTCGCGGCGCTGTACCGCGCGCACCTGGAAGGGGAGGCGCGGGACGAACGGCTGGCCACGCTCGCGATCGCGGAGCGGGAGACGTCGAGGCCGCTGCTGGTTGATGGTCGCGGCGTGTACGGGCGCGCGAACCGGGACGAAGGGTGGGAAGTCGTGGCGCGGGACCCGGCGAGCGCGGACGAGGCCCGGGAGTGCGGCTTCTGCGGCATCCACGCGCTCTCGCCGCGCGTGTTCGAACGCTACGCGGAAGGAGGCGTCTTTTCGATCATGGATTCGTACATGGACTGGATCGGGGACGGGGAGCACGTCGGCGTGTTCGACGCGACGGGCGCCGCGTGGTACGACATCGGGACGCCCGAGCGCCTGGACGCCGCGCGGCGCGCCTTCGGGGCGGTCCCCGCGGGGGACGCTGCCCCCTCGTCGGAGCGGCGCGGCGCATGAAGGCGATCCGCATCCGGGAGCCCGGCGGCCCGGAGGTGCTCGAACTCGTCGAGAGGGACGACCCGGCCGCCGGGGCCGGCGAGGTGCTCGTGCGCGTGCGGTGCGCGGGGATCAACCGGGCCGATCTCCTGCAGCGGATGGGCCGCTATCCGGCCCCCGCGGACGCCCCGCCGGACATCCCGGGACTCGAGTTCGCCGGCGAGATCGAGGCGGTCGGGGCCGGCGTCACGGGCTGGTCGGTGGGCGACCGCGCGATGGGCATTCTGGGCGGCGGCGGCTACGCCGAGAGCGTGGCGGTGCCGGCCGGGCAGCTCCTGCCCGTCCCGCCGAAGCTGAGCTGGACCGAAGCCGGGGCGATCCCGGAGGTCTTCCTCACCGCGGCGGACGCCCTCATCGAGCGCGGCCGTCTGCGCCCCGGCGACACCGTGCTCGTGCACACGGCCGGCGGCGGCGTGGGAACCGCCGCCCTGCAACTGGCCCGCGCGAGCGGGGCGGGCGCGATCATCGCCACGGCGTCGGCGGCCAAGCTCGACCGCATCCGCGAAGCCGGACTGCCGTGCGACCTCGCCGTCGACCGCCGGGCCGGCTCCTTCGCCGACGCCGTCGCGCACCATACCGACCGGGCCGGCGCCGACGTCATCCTCGACACCGTCGGCGCCCCGTACTGGGAGGCGAACATTGCCAGCCTCGCCACCCTCGGCCGCCTCGTCATCGTCGGCGTCATGGGCGGCATGAAGGTCGAGGCCAACCTGCGCACCCTCATGGGAAAGCGCGCGACCGTGGTCGGCACCGTCCTCCGCGCCCGCTCGAAGGCCGAGAAGGCGCACCTCACCGAGATGTTCGCGACCCGCTTCCTCCCCGGCTTCACGGCCCCGGAGGCCGACCCCTCCCACCTGCGCCCGGTCGTCGACCGCGTCTTCCCCCTCGCCGAAGCTGCCGAAGCCCACCGCTACGTCGAGTCCAACCAATCCTTCGGCAAAGTCCTCCTCGACACGGCGTGATGACGCGGCGAAGGTTTTTCCACAGTGGAGGCACTACTTGGAAGGCTGCTTTTGAACGAGGTAAGACACGAACGACGCGCATGCGCCAAGCAAGAAAACCGCCTCAGCTTGGTCAACCGGGGCATCGTCCTCCAGCGCCGCATGCCGTATTCCATCCTCGTCTGAAGTGTATCCGTAGAGCTTCTTACACGCCTCCACAAGCGCCGGGTGAATCCCGTGCTCGCGCTTGAGACGATCGATGGCCGGACCGAGTGTCTTCGCCCCGCCGGGGTCCAGTCGCCGCGCGACCGATTCTACTGCATGAATGCTCTCCCGTATGCTCCCCCGCCAGTCCCCTCCGTTGATCAGCTCGCCTGCCTTGCGCAGATGTTCGCGTGCACCAGAGAACCCTGCTTCGGACAGCTGAGCCAGCGCGGTCTGCAGCGCCTCCCCTTCCTCGGGCGTTGCCGTAGGCAGGATGGTCGGCGGTCCATTCGTATCGATGGTGTACGCAAGACGTGATTCGACAAAAGCGCCACTTGTTCTTTCAATGAACTCAAGAGGACAGTCGCCCTGTCGCATCAGGTGCAGCAGAAGATCGAACAGCCTATTGTACGGTGCTCCGAAAATAAACTGCTTATATATGTTGCGAGTATCTTCTAAGGAATAGGAAAACTCATCGGTGGGCCGCAAAAAAAATCTGACGTGTGTATCATGGAGCACAGCGTTCCATGGATGCCCGACGCTATATCCGCTCGCATGATGCATTGTAATATTCCAGAAAACATCCCAGATCAGGTTCCGCGCCTGCCGCGACACTTCATGGAGTGACAAAGGCTGTGGGAGATCCTCCAGTCCCTCCGCTTGTGAGAAAGTGAGGGACCGACGCGTGAGCGTCGGGTCGAGATCGGATGGGCTCTCTGCCTTGTGCTGCCTGTTTCTCATCACCAAACGCTCTTTGTCTCCTGTTGCTCCAATGGCGCGTCGCGCTCCTCGTCCGCGAGCCTTACCTATCGCTCCGACTCATCGATTTCGGCAATCTTCATCAAGTGCTTTTGCAACCCTCGCTTAAGGTCGTGGTTGCCGTAGACGGGAACTGAGATTCGGGCGGCGACGCCCTCCTTCGTGTAGATGTGATGACTGCCCCTGACCCGCCTCAGCTGCCATCCGCGAGCCTCGAGCAGTCTGCAAAAGTCCTTACCGCTGAGGGTCTTCACACGGCAATCTCGACAACCCTGTCCGTATCCGAGACGGGGATGTCGAGCAGGTCCACGGACAGGCAACCCTCAATCGCCTCGCGAACGTTTCGCACCAGCTCGTCGAACGACTCGCCCTGGGATACGCATCCGGCGATGGCCGGTACTTCCGCCCAGTAGCCGCCTTCCTCTGCCTGATGAACGACGATCTTGAGTTTCATAGGACCTGCACCTCATCCACGAGTGTCGAGCGCGGCCATGGTCGGATTCGAGGGGGCTCCCCTCCGTTTGCTCGAAACTAAGTCCTTCAGGAGGTTGGCGCTCAACCTGAGGATGCCGTTTGGTTCGGTCCGCACGCCCCTGTATGATTCGGTGTCAGGCAAGCTCGGAGGGGCTCGATGCGCACGTTCGAAATCCATGAAGCCCGGAGGCACCTGTCCCGTCTCGTGCAGGAGGCGGTGGACGGCGATCCGTTCGTCATCACGCGGGACGGCAGGCCGTTGGTCGAGGTGGTGTCGATCAATACGCCGGAACTCGCAGGAGCTCGCCGGACCGGATTCATGGCTGGCGAAATCGCGGTTCCGCCGGACTTCGATCGAATGGGGTCGACGGAGATCGAATCCCTGTTCGACGCCGATCCGTAACCCCGGAGGCGGCGGACGCTGGGTCAGCCGCCGCTTATGGCGGGGAGGACGACGACTTCGGCACCGTTCGTGACGGGGGTGTCCAGGCCGCTCAGGAAGCGGATGTTCTCGCCGTCCACGAAGATGTTCACGTGCGGCCGCAGGCGGCCCCGCTCCGTGATCAGGCGGTCGCGGACGCCGGGATGGGCGGCGCCGAGGCCGGCCAGGATGTCCCGGACCGGGGCGGGCGCGCCGGGGACGTCGACCGTGGAGTGCCCGCCCGTGAACTCGATCAGCGCGGCGGGCAGCGTCACGCGCACGAGGCCGGCGGCCGGCGTCCCTGCGGACATCAGCTGGCCCGCGGGGCGCACGCCTTCACGCAGACCACGGGCGGGAGTCCCTCGCACACGAGCCCCCACGTCGTCCCGTCGTCGCGGGAGGCGTACACCTTGCCGCTGCGGGTGCCGAAGAACACCTGCCCGGGGGCGAGCGTGTCCAGCGCGTCGCGCAGCACCGTCTCGTACGCGTCCCGCTGCGGAAGCCCTTCGGTGAGCGCCTCCCAGCTCGCGCCGCCGTTCCGGGTGCGGTAGACGCGCAGCTTCGCCTCGGGCGTACAGCGAAAGCCGTCCGATTCGAGCGGGACAATGTAGACGGTGTCGGCATCGCCCGGGTGCATCGCCATCGCGAAGCCGAAGTCCGACGGCACGCCGTTGGCGATGTCCGTCCACGAGTCGCCCCAGTCGTCGCTCCGGTACAGTCCCCAGTGGTTCTGCAGGAAGAGCCGGCCCGGGTCCGACGGGTGGTTCACGATCTTGTGCACGCACTGGCCGAACTCCGGGTGCTTGTCCGGCAGGAACTCCGCGCGCACGCCGTTGTTGCGCGCGGCCCAGCTCGCCCCGCCGTCGTCGCTGCGGTACGTCCCCGCCGCCGAAATGGCGATCGCCGAGCGCCCGCCCGGCTCGCCGTCCGTGACGATGGTGTGCAGGCAGAGCCCGCCGCCTCCCGGCTCCCACCGCTCGCGGTGCGGGTGGTTCAGGAGTCCGTCCACCGCCTCCCACTTCTCCCCCGCATCGTGCGAGATGAACAGGCAGGCGGGCTCCACGCCCAGCCGGATCACATCCGGTTCGCGGGGCGACCCCGGCTGAATCTGCCAGATGCGTTTGAGGGAAAGCCCGGAGTCCTCGGGGAATCTGACCGAACGCTCGGCCTTCCCCGACCAGCTCGCCCCGAAGTCGTCCGAGAAACGCAGCGTCGTACCCCAGAAGGGACTGTGCGGCGCCGCCCACAGGCGCGACCGGCCGGCCCGGCCGTCGTACGCCATCGCGTAGATTTCTTCTCCCGGGAAGTGGGGGCCGTCCAGCTCCCAGCCCCCGTCGCCCGCTCCGCCGCCGTCGCGCGGCCGCGCCAGGAAGGCGCCCTTCGTCGTGCCCAGCAGGAGCGTGCCGCCCCCGTTCGTCCCGTTTCCGCTCGCCACGATCCGTCCCCTCGTTCCTCGCAAGTCGCTTCGCAACCGTAGTACGTCGCTTCGCAGCCGAAGTTGCCGGCGGCCAATGTACCACGCGGGCGCTTCCGTGGAGCGCTGGCCCGCCGGCGGGGTGCGTTGGCCGGCCGACCACGGGGCCGTATCATCCGGCCCATGCAGGTCTGGATCGGCACGAGCGGCTACAGCTATCCCGCGTGGAAAGGCAGCTTCTATCCGGAGGATCTCCCCAACAGGGAGATGTTGTCCTTCTACGGCCGCCGGCTTCGGGCCGTCGAGATCAACAACACCTTCTACCGCATGCCGCGCGAGAGCGTGCTTGAGAACTGGGCCGGGGCCGTGCCCGACGGATTCCGCTTCGCGCTCAAGGCGTCGCGCCGCATCACGCACTTCAAGCGGTTGCAGAACGCGGAGGAGGAGACGGAGTATCTCGTGCAGACGGCGTCGGTGATGGCGGATCGCGCGGGCGTCATCCTGTACCAGCTTCCGCCCAACTTCAAGCGGGACGATGAACGGCTCGCGCGCTTCGTGGACCAGCT
The DNA here is from genome assembly GCF_947581915.1 of Candidatus Palauibacter scopulicola. Classification (NCBI taxonomy): domain Bacteria; kingdom Pseudomonadati; phylum Gemmatimonadota; class Gemmatimonadia; order Candidatus Palauibacterales; family Candidatus Palauibacteraceae; genus Candidatus Palauibacter; species Candidatus Palauibacter scopulicola. The sequence goes on along the minus strand of NZ_CANPWG010000042.1, from coordinate 7,314 downwards.
TCCGAACCCCGGCACTTCGGCCTTCGAGTTCCGGCACGCTTCGTGGTTCGACGAGGCGGTGTTCGACATCCTCCGGGCCCGGAACTCCGCCCTCTGCCTCGCCGAGACGGACGATGGAGACGATGCGCCGTTCGTCGAGACGGCGGACTGGAGCTACCTCCGGCTGCGGCGGAGCGCGTATTCCACGGAGGAGCTGGAGGCCTGGGCCGAGCGGCTGCGCGCCTCGGGCTGGGGCCGGGTCTACGCCTTCTTCAAGCACGAGGACGCCGGCGTCGGTCCCGCGCTCGCCGGGCAGTTCACGGAGATGATGACGGAGATGACGGAGAGAGCGCCCGCATGACCCGCGTCGTCGGTCAACTGCTCCTCATCAACGTCGTCGCCTACGTGTTCACGCGCACGAACCCCGCCCTGATGTCGGAGTTGTGGCTCGTCCCGGCCCAGGTGCTGACCCGGCCGTGGACGCTCCTCACCTATCAGTTCCTGCACGGCGGCACGTCCCACATCTTCTTCAACATGCTCGCGCTCTTCTTCTTCGGGCCGAAGCTCGAGGCGCTGCTCGGAGCGAAGAGTTTCCTCAGGCTGTACCTGCTGGCCGGGCTGGTGGGAGCCCTCGTCCACATGCTCTGGACCGTCCTCACCATGTCGCAGGGAGGGCTCTACGTCCCGATGGTCGGGGCTTCGGCGGCGGTGTACGGCGTGCTCTTCGGCTACGCGCGCTACTGGCCGCGCGACCGGGTGATGATCTGGTTCGTCATCCCCGTGCAGGTCCGCTTCCTCGTCATCGGGTTCACGGTCCTTTCCCTGTGGCTGGGCCTGGGGGGCGTCGGCGGGAGCGTGGCGCACTTCGCGCACCTGGGCGGGTTCCTCGGCGGCTGGCTCTACCTGAGGTTGCGGGCCACGCGCTCCGCCGCGGCGCAGTTTCGCAAAAAGGCCGAGAGCCCCGGCGTCCGCATGGGAGAGCGGGAGTTGAACGTGAAGTGGGGCCGCATCGAGCCGAGCGCCCTGCATCCCGTGAACCGGGCCGAGTACGAGCGCATCGCCGGCAAGCTCAAGGCTGCGGGCTGGTCCGCCCTCACCGACCGCGAACGCACCTTCGTGGAGAGATTCGGCGGAGGCTTCGGCTAGCGGAGCGGCCCGGCGCGATTCCCTCGGCGCTTCCTTGCCGCCGGTGGTGAGTTGGTGCTATGGTGACATCCAGCGGTCCCCTGAGAACCCGCCACCGGCAGGACACGACATGCCCCGTCTCACCATCAGCCTGAGCGCCCGCACGCATCGCGCCCTGAAGGAGGCTTCGGCCCGGCAGGGTCGCTCGATGGGTGCGATCATCGAGGAGAGTCTGGAGTTGAGAGGCGTTCGGCCGATCAGCACGGCGAGGGAGATCGTGGCCAGGGCCCGCGGACGCACTGAACTGACGGCGGACGACGCAATGGCCCTGGCGGTCCGCGAAACAGCGCTGCATCGCGAGGGGCGGTAGCGGACGTCGGATCCGAGCCGTGACCCCGGCCGTATTCGTGGTGGACACCAACGTGGTCGTTTCCGCGCTGATCACGTCGGATGCGACGAGTCCCACCGCAATAATCCTGGACGCCATGCTCGATGGAGGTCTCCTCTATCTCATGTCCGAGGATCTGATCGCGGAGTACGCGGCCGTGTTGCGCCGTCCCGCGCTCGTAAGGCGGCACGGCCTGAACGACCGGGACATCGACCAACTCCTCACCGAACTGACCGCAAACGCGATATGGTGCGAACCCGCAGCCGGCGGCGCGGCGCCGGACGCCGGCGACGACCACCTCTGGGCCTTGCTGGCCAGCCACTCCGGCAGCCGGCTCGTCACCGGTGACCGCCTTCTCGTCGACAACCCTCCCCCAGGCACTCCGGTGCTGACTCCCCGAGACCTCGCAAGAGGGGAGCGGACGTAGAAGCCCCATGGACGGGCGCGTTCTGCTTCTGCCCGGCGACGGGATCGGCCCGGAGGTGCTGCTCGAGGCGCGGCGCGTGCTGGAGGCCGTCGGGGAGGTCTACGGCCACCGGTTCGACATCAGCGAAGCCCCGATCGGTGACGGCGCGCTCGAGCGGTTCGGGGATCCGCTGCCGGAGGAAGCGCGGGCGCTGGCCGTCGAGGTCGACGCCGTGCTCGTCGGAGCGGTCGGCCTCGGCGTGCGCTCGGTGGAGGGGACGGAGGTCGACGCCTCCCGGGGGCTGCTCGATCTGCGGCGGTTGCTTGGAAACCATGCGAATATCCGCCCCGTCTCCGTGCCCGAGGCGCTCGTGGGCCGGTCTCCGCTCCGCCCGGAGCGCGTACGCGGCGTGGACCTCGTCGTCGTCCGCGAACTGCTCGGCGGCATCTACTACGGACATCCCCGCGGGATTGCGGACGGCGTCGCCTTCGACACCGAGATCTATGCGGAGGAGGAGATTCGGCGGATCTCCGCGTCGGCGTTCGAACTCGCCCGCACGCGGCGGCGGAAGGTGACGTCGATAGACAAGGCGAACGTCCTGGAGTCGTCGCTCTTCTGGCGCCGGATCGCCGGGGAAGTCTCCCGCGACTATCCGGATGTCGAGTTTTCCAGCATGCTCGTGGACAATTGCGCGATGCAGTTGATCCACAACCCGCGCCAGTTCGACGTCCTGCTGACGAGCAACATGTTCGGCGACATCCTGAGCGACGAGGCGGCCGTGCTCGTCGGGAGTCTGGGCATGCTGCCGTCGGCGAGCGTGGGCGGCGATGTCGGCATCTACGAGCCGGTCCACGGCGCGGCGCCGGACATCGCGGGGCGGGGGATCGCCAACCCCATCGGCGCGATCCTCTCCGTCGCCATGATGCTCGAACTCGCGTTCGCGCTGCCGGAGGAGGCGGGCGCCGTGCGGGCCGCGGTGAACCGGGTGCTCGAAGACGGACACGGCACGGCCGACCTCCACGCCGATGGTGGCCGGGCAGCGGTGTCGACGGCGCGGATGGGGGAGGCGATCATCGGAGCGCTGCGCGCGACGGGCGCGGCGGGCGGGTGACCCCTATCTTCACGGCGGTCGCCGGGGGCATCCCGCTTGCGCGGGATTGAGAGCGTACCCCATGAACCTGATCCGGCTCATACCGGCGTAGGGAGCGCGGCCCGCGCGGGGTAACCTCCCGCCCGGTGTCGACCGTCCCCCATCCGGCGACGACGCGGGTGTGCCGGGGAGAACGACACCCGTCATGATCGAGCCCGACCCTTCCCTCGCGCCGGACCCTGCCCTCGCGCCGGACCCCGTCCTCGACCCCAGCCCGCGGGGTCCGTACGACGGCGCCTTCCCCAACTCCACGCGGGTCTTCGTGGATGGCCCCGGCGGCCTTCGCATCCCCATGCGGGAGATCGCCCTCTCCGGCGGCGAGCCGCCGCTGCGCGTCTACGATACCAGCGGTCCGGGTGGGTGCGACGTGCGCGAAGGCCTGCCGCTGCTGCGCGACGCCTGGGTCCGTGCCCGCGATGTGCGTTCGACCGGGCGCTCCGCCACGGTCGTGCGCGGGCCGCGGGATGACGCGATCGATCTGCCCTTGACTCTCGTCCGCGAGACGCGGCGCGGGTACGGCCCCGTCACGCAGATGCACTACGCGCGCCGGGGCGAGATCACGCCGGAGATGGCGTTCATCGCCGTGCGGGAAGGCATGGATCCGTCCTTCGTGCGCGACGAGGTGGCGCGCGGGCGCGCCATCATCCCCGCCAACATCAACCACCCCGAACTTGAGCCGATGATCATCGGGCGCGGCTTCAGGGTGAAGATCAACGCCAACATCGGGAACTCGGCCGTCATCTCGTCCATCGATGAGGAGGTTGAGAAGCTCCGCTGGGCCACGCTGTGGGGCGCCGACACGGTGATGGACCTCTCCACGGGCCGGAACATCCACGCCACGCGGGAGTGGATCCTGCGCAACTCCCCCGTTCCCATCGGCACCGTGCCCATCTACCAGGCGCTGGAGAAGGTGGGCGGCGTCCCCGAGGAACTCACGTGGGACATCTACCGGGACACGATCATCGAGCAGTGCGAGCAGGGGGTGGACTACTTCACCGTGCACGCCGCCCTGCTGCTCCGCTACGTGCCGCTCACGGCGGAGCGCGTGACGGGGATCGTGAGCCGCGGCGGGTCGATCATCGCCAAGTGGTGCATGGCCCACCACCGGGAGAACTTCCTCCATACCCACTTCCGCGAGTTGTGCCAGATCGTGGGCGAATACGATGTGTCACTGTCGCTGGGAGACGGGCTGCGGCCGGGGTCGATCGCGGACGCGAACGACGAGGCGCAGTTCGCCGAGTTGCGCACGCAGGGCGAACTCACGCGGATCGCGTGGGAATACGACGTGCAGGTCATGAACGAGGGCCCGGGGCACGTCCCCATGCACCTGATCCGCGAGAACATGGAGCGGCAGCTCGAGTGGTGCGACGAGGCGCCCTTCTACACGCTGGGGCCGCTGACGACGGATATCGCGCCGGGCTACGATCACATCACGAGCGCGATCGGCGCGGCGACGATCGGATGGCACGGCACGGCGATGCTGTGCTACGTGACGCCCAAGGAGCACCTCGGGCTCCCCGACCGCGACGACGTGAAGGCCGGCGTCATCGCGTACCGGATCGCGGCGCACGCGGCGGACCTCGCGCGCGGTCACCCGGGCGCGCAGGCGTGGGACGACGCGATCTCGAAGGCGCGCTTCGAGTTCCGGTGGGAGGACCAGTTCAACCTCTCGCTCGACCCGATGACCGCGCGCGCCTTCCACGACGAGACGCTCCCGGCAGAGGGCGCGAAGATCGCCCACTTCTGCTCGATGTGCGGCCCGAAGTTCTGCGCGATGAAGATCAGCGAGGACGTGCGCCGCTACGCGCGCGAGCAGGGGCTCGACGACGCCGAAGCGCTCGAGCGCGGGTTGAGCGTGAAGGCCCGCGAATACCGAATGGCGACTCGCTAGACGACCTCCGCCGTCGCGCCCCGCGAGCGGACATCCGCTCGGGGCTCCGCGAAGGGCTCGGACGGGGACGCGTCGGAGCCATGATCGGACCGTGCGGCGGGCACCTCGCCCTGCCAGGCTTCGAGCGCGGCCTTCTGGAGGCCGACGATGTCGCGCTCCATCCACTCGAAGTTGCCCGCCATGATGTCCTGGGCGATTCGGTAGTCCGCCGTGTCGTGGTTCGAGCGGATATGGCGGAAGAGTTCGCCGATGCGCCGGCGTGACCCGGCCGCGAACGAATCGGCGAGACGCTCCGCCTCCCGGGCCGCGTCGCGGGCTTCGTCACCATCGCGGCGGCGCAGCATGTCGGCCCTCGTGACGGCGGCCGCGATCGCGAACAGCTCCGCGCCGATGTCGATGACGCGGAAGAGCAGACCCTGGCGCCGCTCGAGCTTCGGCCCGTGCCGCAGCATCAGGTGGAAGATCGTGCGCGCCAGCTTGCGGCTGTTGCGCTCGACGTAGCGCAGGTGCTTTGCCAGCCGCCCGTGGCTCGCGAAGCGCGGCGGCAGGCTCCAGCCGATCCACGTCGTCGGATACCAGGTGGCGTAGAACCAGGCGGCCTTCGGCAGGGCCCTGAGCTTGGCGCCGAGGCCGAGCCGCGGGTCGACGAGGTCGCCCGCGATCTGGAGGTGCCGGTCGACGGCCTCGCGGGCCATGAACAGGCGCAGGATCTCGCTCGATCCCTCGAAGATCCGGTTGATGCGGAAGTCCCGCAGCCAGCGCTCGACGGCGACGGGCTCCTCTCCGCGCGCCGTGAGCGAGTCGGCCGTCTCGTAGCCGCGCCCGCCCCTCACCTGCAGGGCGTCATCGACGAGCTGCCAGCCCGTTTCCGTGTTCCAGAGCTTCGCCATCGCGGCTTCGAGCCGGATGTCGTAACCGCCCCGGTCCGCCATCGACTGCGTGAGATCGGCGATCGCGGACATGGCGTAGGTGCGGGTCGCGATCGACGTCAGGTAGTGCGCGATCGTCTCGTGCTTGCCGACCGGCACGCCCCACTGGATGCGCTCGGCGCACCAGCGCCGGCACGCCTCGAGCGCGGCCTGCGCCCCGCCCACCGACGAGGCCGGAATCGTCAGGCGTCCCGTGTTCAGCGTGATGAGCGCGAGCTTGAGTCCGCTCCCTTCCTTCCAGAGCAGGTTCTCGGCCGGCACGCGGACGTCGGTGAAGCGGATGATCCCGTTCTCCAGCGCCTTGAGTCCCATGAAGTGACAGCGCCGCACGACTTCGACGCCCGGCCAGTCGCGCTCGACGATGAAGGCGGAGATGCGGCCCGTGTCCGGGTGGCGCGCCATCACCACGTAGAGTTCGGCCAGGGTGCCGTTCGTGCACCACAGCTTCTCGCCGTTCAGGATGAAGGCGGACCCGTCCTCCGTGCGCTCGGCGGACGTCGTGAGGCGGGCGGGGTCCGAACCCACGTCGTTCTCGGTGAGCGCGAAGGCGCTGACCGCCCCCTTCGCGAGCCGGGGGAAGTACGCCTCCTTCTGCGCCTCGGTGCCGAACATCTTGAGCGGCTGCCCCACGCCGATCGACTGGTGCGCGGAGAGGAGGGCGACGACGTTGCCGTCCACCGAACCCACCACGCGCATCGCGTTCGCGTACTCGGTCTGGTTGAACCCGAGGCCGCCGTACTTCTCCGGCACCTTGATGCCGAAGGCGCCGCGCTCCGCGAGCGCCCTCACCACTTCGGGCGGGATCTTGCCGTCCCGGTCGATGCCGTCCGAGTCCACCTCGTCGCGCAGGAAGACCCGCAGGTCCTCGGTCCACTCGCGCGCGCGGTCGGAGATGAAGTCGTCGGGGTCCGGATAGGGGTGGATCGCGTCGAGCCGGAGCTTCCCGAGGAAAAGGTTCCGGACGAACGTTCGCCCCGTCCAGTCCGTCTCGCGGGCGGCCTCGGCGACCTTCCGGGCCTCGGCCTCGCTGACGTGGGATCCCGCGTTCGCGGCGGTATGTTCAGACATGTGGATCTTCCGTCTCGTGTGCCTCAGTTGGAAACGTCGCCGCGAACGGCCGCTTCGACGGCGACTCTCCCGCAAACCTACCCCGCGCCACGCGTTCGCGACAAACCGGCAGCGTCGCGTTCCCGCTGCCCGGAGAGGCGGTAGGGCGCGGCCGGGCGGGTCGCGTCGCGCGGACCCCTCGTCGTACCCTTGAGCGTCCGCAACGGACCTCCGCCTGCTTCGAAAGGCCGCCGCGAGTGAACTCGACCCCACAACCTCCGCCCGTCGCGCGCCGGGAGATCGTCTCCTGGGCGATGTACGACTTCGCCCACTCGGCCTTCGGGACGATCGTCGTGACGTTCATCTTCTCCGCGTACTTCGCGCGGTCGATCGCCCCCG
>NZ_CANPWG010000041.1 GCF_947581915.1 Candidatus Palauibacter scopulicola | reverse complement strand
CGCCCGCGGGCCGCGTTCAGCGACTCGAGGAACGCCTCCAGCCAGCCGCCGCCGTACACCCATTCGCGGGTGTCCGGCCACCCGCCGAACTTCTCGCCGTCGTCGCCGAGGACGATCTGGCGCTGCCCGGCGCGCCGCCGTGCGGCGAGGAAGTCCACGATCTCCGCCACGGGCCGAAACGGGATCAGGTACCGGAGCCGCTCGTCGATCGGAAGGAGCCGGAGCCGCTCCCCTCCGCTCTCCGTCGTGAAGACGCCGTCCATCTCCTCCCGTTCGAGTCCGCAGGCGAGGAAATGGCGGTCGTCGAGCAGGGTGTATTCGATGCCCGCGCGCGCCAGGTCGGCGGCGAGATCGGGTTCCCAGACGCGTTCCGTGAGCCAGAGGCCGGTGGCCTCGACCCCGAACCGGCGGCGCAGTTCCGCCCGCATCCACTCGACCTGTTCCACCCGGTCCGGAGCCGCGAGGGCCGCGAGAATCGGCTCGTACCGTCCGGAGGCGAGGAGCTCGATGCGGCCTTCCGTCGCCCGCGCCCCGAGGTCATCGAGGAAGTCCGGGGCGTGACGCCCGAACCAGTCGAGGAGGGGACCGGAGAGGTGGAGCGAGATTGGGTAGGCGTCGTGCCGGTGGATCGCGTCGAGAAGGGGCCGGTACACGCCGGTCAGGTGATCCTCGAACACATGGTCGAAGTTCCCCACCGGCTGGTGGAGGTGAATCGCGAACGCGAAGCGGAGCGGGCTTCGGCTCACGCGTCCGCCGGGACGGGGAAGCCGGCGTCCGACTTGAACGCACGCTCGTACACGGCGGCGGCGTTCCCGAGGTCGGCGTCGTTGGCCGGGGCCTTCGCGAGGTCCGCGACGAAGGCGGTTTCCAGGGCCTCCGAGCGCTCCGGCGCGAGCCGACGCAGGCGGTCGAGCGCGTGCGCGGCATAACCGAGCACCTGCCTCGCCTCGAGGCCCGCGACATCGTCGAAGAACCAGGCGCACGAGGTGAACATCGCGGCCCGGTCGCGGGCCACCTCGAGCAGCGCCAGCGCTTCGTCCCGGCGTTCTCCGCCGCCGCTCTCCCCGGCGGCTCGCGCGGCGAAGTCCTCCAGCCCCGGCGGCGCGCCCAAAACCTCGCCAAGTGCCTCCATGGCCCGGCCCGGGTCCGTCAACCGGCCCGGCGCCAACTCCGCGTACGCCGCATCGAGTCCGGCCGCGAGCGACTCGAGCGCCGAGCGGAGCGGCGCCCGCCAGCGCTGCTGCGAATCCAGGTGCGGCGCCATCCGGCACCCGCACTCCGAGCGCCAGCGTTCCACGCCGTGCGCGCAGCTCCAGGAGGTGGGCTCCTCGAGGCTCACGAAGGGCACCTCACTCGCGGCGGCGAGCGCCGCGCCGAAGTTCCCGATCTCCACCTCGCCGCTCTCGCGGGCGCGGCGGATCACCCGCATGAGCGTGCGGTCGGCGCCCCGGTGATGGTGCCCGAACGTCTCGCCATCCGTCGCCAGCGCGACGACGCCCCCGTCCCGGCCCGCGGCCGACCGCAGCGCCTCGAACCACGCGTCCCGGCCGTCGAGCAGCGCCCCGAACGCCACGCCGTGCGACAGTTCGCCGTCGTAGATGAAGACCGCGATCTCGCGGCCCGCGCCGATACGAACCCGCCCCACGCCTCCGGCTGGCACGTCCGCCACCTGGTGCGGAGCCAGGATCGTGAAGGCCACGCCCTCCGCCGCCAGCACGTCGAGCGTCTCCATGTCGACGGCCGTCTCGGGCAGCCACATGCCGTCGGCGCACCGCCCGAAGCGCCGCTCGAAGTCCCGCAGCCCCCAGCGCACCTCCGTCTCCTTCTCGCGCCGCGTCGCGAGCGGGAGGATGATGTGGTGGTAGGGCTGCGCGACCGCGTTGCCGTGCCCCAGCCGCTCGCGGCTCGCCCGGTCCCCGCGGACGAAGCCTTCGTGAACCTCCGGGCGTTCCCCCTCGAGCCAGCGTGCGAGCGTCGGACCGAGGTCGAAGCTCAGCCAGTCGAACGCCCCCGCCCGCGCCAGGGGTTCGTAACATTCCGCGGCGATCCGGTCGTTCCAGTTCTCGAATGGGGCCGCGCCCGGCTCGCTGCGGATCCGGTCCGTCCACGGGTCCTCGCGCGGCGGCTGGTAGAAGTGGCCGTGAAGGACAACCGTGGCGCGATCCACGGCCGAAGCCGGGTTCAGTCGTCCGGCGCGTGCGCGGCGAGCGCCCGCCGGTACACGTCCAGGTAGCGGCCGGCGCTGCCCGCCCAGCCGAAGTCACGGGTCATCGCCTCCACCGCGTGCTCGTTCCACGCCTCCCGACTCCCCGCATACAGCGCGGCGGCCCGCCCGAGCGCGACCTCGAGGTCTTCCGGCGTGTAGCCGTCGAACAGGAAGCCCGTGACCTGGTCCTCGATCGTGTCCGCGAGCCCCCCCACGCGCCGGGCGACCGGGAGCACGCCGTAGAGCTGCGCCCGCATCTGCGTGAGACCGCACGGTTCGTAGAGCGACGGCATCAGGAGGAGGTCGATGCCCGCCAGGAGCCGGTGCTCCTTGGCCTCGGCGAACTCGGTGTCCACGGCGATCCGGTCCGGATGCCGCGCGGCCAACTCGCGCAGCGCCGTTTCGTACCGTTCCTCTCCCTGGCCGAGAAAGATGAACTGCCCTTCGGCCCGCTCCAGCGGCCCGCCGTCGATGAGGAGGTCGAGCCCCTTCTGAGCGACGAGCCGCGCGGTCATCCCGTACAGCGGTACGCCCGGCGCCTCCGTCAGCGAGTACTCCCGTTGCAGCGCCCGCTTGCACACGGCCTTCCCGGCCAGGTCCGCGCTCGAGAAGGTGGCGGCGATCTCCGGGTCCGTCTCCGGATTCCAGACCTCCAGGTCGACGCCGTTCAGGATCCCCAGGAAGCGGTCGCCCATCTCGATGAACGAGCCGTGGAGCCCGAACCCGCCGTCGGCCGTGCGAAGCTCGTGCGCGTGCGTGGGACTCACGGTCGTCGCGTAGTCCGCGAACACGAGGCCCCCCTTGAGCAGGTTCAGGTGGCCATGGAACTCCATGAGCCGCCAGTGGAACAGCTCGCGCGGCAGCCCCAGCTCGTCGAGCACCTCGGGCCGCTGAAGTCCCTGGTAGCCCGCGTTGTGGATGGAGAGGACGGCCGCCATGCGGTCGTGCGCCTCGCGCCCCCCGAACCGCGTGCGCAGGAAGACGGGGGCAAGCGCCGCGTGCCAGTCGTGCGCGTGGACGACGACGGGCACGTTGGCGAGTTCCGGCAGAATCCGGAGCGCCGCCAGGTTGTAGAGCGCGAAGCGCCGCGGGTTGTCCGCGTAGTCCGTCCCGCCCTCCCCGTAGATCCCCTCCCGGTCGAAACACCCGGGGTGGTCGACGAAGAGCACGCGCGGATTCCGGCGCGGGCCCGGGTGCTGGAGAATCCGGACCTCCTCCACCCGGCGCCCCACGCGCACGCGGAAGCTGTCCGCAATCGGCTCCAGGTCGGGAAAGGCCTCGCGCACCGACCGGTAGAGCGGCATGAAGACTGTGACGGGCGTCCCTTGGGCGGCCTGGAAGGTGGCGATGCCGCGCACCGCCTCCGCGAGGCCGCCGGTGCGGGCGTACGGCCAGTACTCGGCGACGAGGTGCACGACGGCGAGCTCCTCCGGGGGCTTGACCCCGGCGCGGGGCCGTGTCGGCGCTGGCTTGGCGATTGCGGGCATGCGGCTCATACTTCGTCGCGAAGTGGCGTAAGTGCGGCTGCAAGGGACGGCGCCCGGTCCGGACGGACCCGCCGCGATGAGGTGGCAGATCGAACACGAAAAATCTAGTACCCCTCCCGGACCTCTCCAAACCCCGGCGCCCGATCCTTCGTTCCCCCTGAAGGCCGCCGACTTCGAGGCGTTCCGCGCGGGACGGGAGTCCGCGCTCCACGACCTCCTCGGCGCGCACCCGTGCGAGCGGGGCGGGGAGCCGGGGACGCGTTTCGCCGTATGGGCCCCGCGCGCCCGCGGCGTCAGCGTCGTGGGCTCTTTCAACGCGTGGGACGGAGCGGCGCATCCCATGTCCCCGGTGGACGACGCCGGTGTGTGGGAACGCTTCCTCCCCGGCGTCGGGCCGGGAGACCTGTACAAGTTCCAGGTGCGCTCCGCGGCGGACGAAGCGGCGGACGAAGCGCCGGACGGGCCCTCCCTCGCAGTCGACAAGGCGGATCCGCTCGGACGCGCCGCCGAAGTCCGGCCGGGCACCGCGTCGCGCGTGGCCTCGACCGCCCCCTACGCATGGACGGATGCGGCGTGGGTCGAGACGCGCCGCGGACGCGCGGCCCCCGACGTACCCATCTCCATCTACGAGGTCCACCCCGGTTCCTGGCGCCGGCACGCGGACGGTTCGTGGCTGGGGTACCGCGCGCTCGCCCGGGAACTGCTGCCCTACGCCGCCGACCTCGGCTTCACCCACATCGAACTCCTCCCCGTCATGGAACACCCGTACGACGGGAGCTGGGGATACCAGACGGTCGGGTACTTCGCCCCCACCTCCCGCTACGGCCCTCCGGAGGACTTCGCGCATTTCGTCGATGAGGCCCACCGCCTGGGGCTGGGCGTCGTGCTCGACTGGGTGCCGGGCCATTTCGGCCCCGACCTCCACGGCCTGAGGACGTTCGATGGGGCGCCCCTCTACGAGATCGGGGAGGAGTCGCGGGCCGTTCATCCGGACTGGGGCACGCTCGCCTTCGACTTCGGCCGGCCGGAGGTCGTCTCCTTCCTTCTCTCGAGCGCGCGCTACTGGATCGAGCGTTACCACGCGGACGGCCTGCGCGTCGATGCGGTGGCGTCGATGCTCCACCTCGACTACTCGCGCGAAGAGGGGGAGTGGGAGCCGAACGAACTCGGGGGACGGGAGAACCTCGGCGCGATCGCCTTCCTCAGGACGCTGTCGGAGATGGTCCACGACCGCTTTCCCGGCGTCCTTCTGTTCGCGGAGGAGAGCAGCGCGTGGCCCGGCGTGACAGCGCCCGCGGACGAGGACGGGCTCGGGTTCGACTTCAAGTGGAACATGGGATGGATGAACGACACGCTCCGCGTCCTGGCCGCTCCGCCGGAGCGGCGGCCCCGCCTGCACCGGCGCCTGACGTTCTCGCTTCACTACGCGCACACGGAACGACATCTCCTTCCCCTGTCGCACGATGAAGTCGTTCACCTCAAGCGTTCTCTGTTGGAGAAGGTGCCGGGGATGGACGAGGAGAAGTTCGCCGGCCTCCGCCTCCTCCTCGGCTACATGTGGACGCACCCGGGGGCCAAGCTCCTGTTCATGGGAGGGGAGATCGGAGAGCGGCGGGAATGGAACGAAGACGGCGCGCTGGACTGGAGTCTGCTGGATGCGTCAGCGAACCCGGCGCACGCGATGCACCGCGGGCTCCAGCGCTGGGTGCGCGCGCTGAACCGTCTCTACCGAGGCGAACCCGCGCTACACGCCCTGGACCACGCGCCGGAAGGCTTCGAGTGGCTGGACGTGCACGACGCGAAGCGCAGCGTGCTGAGCTACCTGCGGTGGCGACCGGAGTGGGAGGGGGCCGTCGTCGTGGTGGCAAATTTCTCCGCCACCGCGTGGCCGGGGTATCGGGTCGCCCTTCCCGAAGCCGGCCCGTACCGCGTCCTCCTCGACAGCGGCGACCCGGAGTTCGGCGGGGGCGGGCGCACGGCGCTTCCGGTTCGCGCGGAGGACGTCCCGCACCACGCGCGTCCCGCCTCGCTTCCCGTCGACCTCCCGCCGCTGGCCTTCCTCGTTCTCCAGCGCTCGGAAGCGCCGGAGGAAGGCGACTAGCGGCCGGCGGCCCCCGCTAGGGAGCCGGGAGCAGCTCGTCGAGGTAGCGTACGAGCATGTGGCGCCACGTGGGCCAGTCGTGGTGCCACTCCTCGCCCCAGTCGTCGACGCGGTTCGGCACGCCCTTCCGCCCCAGGAGCGAGGCCGCGCGCCAGGACTCGCCGATGTCCTCCGCCCGCCCGCGCCCGGAGGCGAGGAGGACGAAGCGCTGGCGCAGCCGGTCCAGCGTCTCGCCCGCGAGTTGCGGCAAGTGGTGTACGGGCGACGCGCGGTAGAAGTCGCCAGTGGCTCTCGCTTCGGCCCCGGTCTCGTGTTTCAGAAAGCGCTGGAGGTCATACGTGCCGCTCATGCACACGGCGTGCGAGAAGGCGTCGGGGAACCGGCACAGCATGGCGAGCGCGTTGAACGCGCCGATCGAGGAGCCCGCGACGATGACCTCGATCCCGGGATCGTTGCAGTCCTCGCGGATCATGGGGACGAACTCGCGGTAGACGAACTCCTGAAACCGGTCGAGGACGGTCATGCGGTGTTCCGGCGTCCCCTCGCGTCCGAGCATGACGCGGCCCGCCACGCTGTCGCACGAATAGACCTTGATCCGGCCGTCCGCCAGGTAGTCCGCGACCGTGTCGATGACGAGGAAGCGCTCGATCTCCTCCGCGTCTCCTCCGGCGGTCGGGAACATGAGGAAGGGCACGCCGACCTCGCCCCAGCGCGCGACGTTGACCTCCTGGCCGAGGCGGTGCGACCACCAACTGGCGTTGAGTTTCATGAGGCGAGAATCGGCACGGAGCCGGGGGGTTCCTCCCGGCGGGCCGCCTGTATGCGGTGGAGGAAGAGCGCGGTGAACTCCTCGATCTCGTGATCGGGGTAGAGCGAGGCCACCTTCGCGCGCACCGCGTCGCGGGCCGCCTCGCTGCCGAAGAACTCGTCGGCCACCTCGTCGAGTTCCGCGAGGTGCGTCCCGCAGAACTCCACGAACCGGTCGGTCTCGAACCGCGCCTCCGCGATCCGGGCGCAAGCCCGGACCTTTTCTCCGACCGACATTTCCGGGCGGCAGGCGTCGAAGAACGGCCGCCAGTCGAGGTTGATGCGCATCGTGCGCCGGGTCGCTGCGCAGAAAAGGGACCAGCGGAGGTTCGCCTTGATGAGCCAAGGAAAGTGGTAGTGGAGCGAGGTGACCTGCGAATCCGGACAGGGGTTCGCGAAGTCGATCGGCATCCACCGTCCGCCGCTGCGAAGCACCTCGCACGAGTTGAAGTCCCACCCGAAAAACGCGTTGATCGTGAGCGTCGTGTCCCGGATCGCCCCGGCATCCGAAGGCTCCAGGCGGTCTCGCTCGACGGTGTAGCGGTCGTGGGCGGCGGCGCCGGGGTCGTAGAGGACGGCGCGCGTCTGGGGGCCCAGTCCGATGCAGCGGACGAAGCGGTCGTGCTCCACCCCCTGCTGCAGGTGCATGACGAACTTGCCGCTCTCATCGTAGGCGGCGCCGAGCGCCTCGTCGTCCCCGATCCTCGACACGCCGCGCCAGCCGCCGCCGTCGTAGGGCTTCATGAACACGGGATAACCCAGGTCGTGCGCCACGGCGGGAAGGTCGAAGAGCCGCGCGTAGCGTTTCAGGGTGACCGCCAGATCGTCCTGCGGGTCGTAGGACTTGGGCGGGAGGAGCCACGTCCGCGGAACCGGAAGACCCAGCCGCATCATCGCGCAGTAGGTGGAGTGCTTCTCCATCGACTGGACGCTCCACGGATTGTTGAACACGTAGAGCCCGTCCATGATCACCGACTTCTTGATCCACTCCCGCGTCGGGAAGTACCAGTGCGTGAGGCGGTCGATGACGACGTCGTACTTCCCCTTCTGCTGCAGGTCGAAGGGCTCGATCGTGACGTCCTCGACATGGAACCGGATCGTGCCCTTGGACGAGGGGATCCGGGGGTCCAGCCGTTCGAGGATCGCGCGGTAGGCGATGGGCCAGCACAGGTCCGCGCCGAGCGAGAGGCCGATGCGGCGCGTCACCTCGCGCGCCGACGCCGCGGTGGCCGTCATTCGTAGACCATCCAGAGCGGGCCCGGGAAGAGCCACGACAGACCCTCGCGCAGGCGGTCCCGCCAGTTCTCCCAGTTGTGGCCGTCCCGCGACTCGACGAAGCGCACCTCCGCCCCGCCGCGGCGGAGGGCCGGGATCAGGGCCCGGTTTTCGGAGACCAGCGGTTCGTACACACCCACCGAGACGAACGCCTTCTCGGCGATGGCGGTCGGCGCCGCGCGGTACGCGTTCATCATGTCGACGACGCGGTCGAACACGGGGCCGCTCTCGTTGGCGCCGATGTCCGTGAACAGAAACGAGCCCGACTGGAGCAGCAAGCGGCCGAAGCGCCCCGGGTATTCGAGCGCGGCGTGGAAGGAGGCGACGGCGCCCAGACTCGCGCCCATGAGGCCGCGCGACCCGGAGTCCGGGAGGAGCGGGTAGTCGTGCTCGAGGCGCGGGAGCAACTCCTCGGCGACGAACCGCGCGTGTGCCGGATCCGCCGAGTATTCCGACATCCGGTCGCCCGGGTGCAGCAACGCCACGATCATCCGGGGGATCTCGAAGCGATCGATCAGTTGGTCGAGCACCTGCCTCAGGCCGGCGTACTCGACGTAGTCCCCGCCGTCGTGCACGATGAGCAGCGGGTAGCGGCGGTTGGCGCGGAAATCGGCCGGACGGTACACGCTCACGTGCCGCGCCGACTCCAAGGCCTCGCTCTCGACCGCGAGTTCATCCAGCTCGCCGCGCCGGACTCCCTCGCGCTCGCGGGCCCAGTCGGGGATCTCATAGCCCCGCGCCTGGACGACGGAGTTCGCCCCGAACGGATCGCGGGCGCGCTGGGGGTTCAGCGGGTCCTCGATCCACTCCGCGCGGCCGCCGGCGAGGACCTCGATCTTGTACTCCACCCGGGATTCGTCGGGGAGTTCGAGCGTGTAGCACCAGAGGTCCGTTCCCTCCAGCCGGCGGAAGGGCGCCGAGGTCTGGAGGCCGTGTACCCAGTGCCGGAGCCGGACGGCGTCGGCATGGCCCCGGTACACGAAGGTGTAAAGGGGCGGCTCGGCGAGCGGGAACTCGTGCGCATCGAGGAACGCGCCCACCGCATCCGGCCCGCCGGAACCGGACGCGAGCCGCTCCTCGAGCGCCGCGATCGCGGTCGAACGCGGCATCGATGGCTCCTGCCGGTGGGCCCGGGCGTGGGGATCGAATCGCATGGGCCGGACTACGCCGCCGTGCGGAAGGGGACGCGGCGGCCCGCCGCGTCGAGGCGCTCGACCCCGTCGCCGCCGCTCCAGCCGTGCCCGGCCCGGTCGAGTCGGTGGCCGGGGTCGAGGAGGACGCAGGAGGCGGGAGAGAAGCGGGCCGCGAGCCGCGCTCCCCGCGTCCGGTCGTCCAGCGCGAGGCGGGCCGAAGCGTGCGGAAGGGCGACGAGCCCTTCGGCGATCCCCAGCCCCGCGTCGAACACCTCGGGGTGGCCCTCGCCCCAAGGCGGCCGATCGTGAAAGAGCACGACGCGCTCCGTCAGCACCATGGCCCCGGCCGACCGGCCGATCACGGGGCGTCCGTCCAGGAGCTTCCGTCCCCCGAACAGCCGCAGGCGGCTCAGCAGGTTCCCGACGTGCCCGCCCTCCAGGACGATCGCCTCCGTGCCCTCGAGCCTCTCGCCCACCTCGCGCCGTTGCAATCGCACGGCATCGCGCTCGGAGGGTGTCATGCGGCGCTCGAACTCCGACCGGATCTCGGTCACGCGGCTCAGGTGCCGTGCGTCGAGGCGCCGAATAGCCCCGAGGGCTTCGTCCCGCTCGGCACGGAGCACGGACTCGTCCCCGCGCAGTTCGGCCAGCCGCTGGTGCGCCTCGATGAGACCGTGGAGGCGCAGATTGTAGGCGCGACGCAGCGACCGGAGCCGGTCCCGCGTCTCCCGGTGCGCGCGCGCGAGTTCCGCGTCGGCCTCGGCGATCCGGTCGGAGCGCCGATAGAGTTCGAGATCCACGACGCGGTCCGCGAGGCATGGATCGATGAGTCCCTCGTTGGCCTCGCGGTCCCGCCACCCGGAGGTGATGGCGGCGATCCGCGCGCCCCGCGACAGGGCACCCGCGGCCTCCAGTTCCCGCACCACGTCCGGGAGCGCGAGGTCGCCTCCGCGCGGACCGAGGAGGACGAGCGGCGGCCGGCGTCCGGCGTCGTCGGCCGGCCGGCGCCCCGCGTCGTCGGCCGCCCGGCGCCATCTCGACGCCTTCATGCGGCGCGCACTCTCACCCAGCGTCCGACGGCGTCGAGCATGCGGCGCAGTTCGTCGTAGTCCGGGTGCCGCAGCCGGAGCCAGGCGTTCGCCATGTACCCGGCCTCCACGGGCTGCGTGGGCGTGCCGGGCGGCGGCAGATGCGTGTCGATGATCCACTCTCCGAAGCGGGCTTCCACCTTCTCCAGACCCTCATACCCCGCGATGCGCCCATCGTTTTCGGGCCGCAGCGTCACGATCCCCGCGGAGTAGCGGCGCGACGGGTCCCGCAGTTTGCGGCCATGCACGATGCAGGCCGCCCACTCGCGGTACACGTCCATTTCGTTCGCCGCCCCGTACAGGTCCCAGGCCCGCACGCCGGGCGGACGGCAGCCGATCTCGGAGAACCTGAGTCCCTTCTCGCCGAAGAACCATTCCATGTGGGTGGCGGACGTCCCGATCTCGAGCGCGTCGATGACCCGCCGCCCGAGTTCCCGGACCTCCGCGTAGGCGTCGGCGGTGTCGATCCGGTTCGTGGCGATGAACTGGGGCGACACCTCCCTCGTCCGCATCGCCTCGAGCACGTTGGGGTAGTAGTGGGTCATGAAGTCGTGGACCACCGTGCCACCCACCGTCAGCGTGTCGTAGAAGGCCTCGTGGCCGTCCACGAACTCCTCGACGGCGACTTCGGCGCCATGCCCGACGCCGAGGCGCGGGAGCAGCGCCGCGAGCTGCGCCTCGTCCTCGACGCGATACGTGCCCGAGGCGCCGGCCCCGGCGCGCGGCTTGACGATGAGCGGATAGCCGACCCTCCGGCCGAACCCCGCGATCTCCTCCGCGTCGCCCCCGCCCATCGACTGGGCGGTCGCGATCCCCGCATCCCGAAGCGCGTCCTTCATCGCCGGCTTGTCGCGGCACAGGTGCGCGGTCCTCACGGACGTCCCGGCCAGTCCCGCGGCTTCCCGCACGCGGGCGACCGGGAGGATGTGGGCTTCGACGGTGGCCTCGAGGCGGTCCACGGGGCGCCGCCGGTGGATCTCGTGAACGGCGCGCGCGAGGGCGCCCTCGTCGCACACGGAGCCGACCTGCTCATAGCTGGTGAGCCACCCGTGCAGGTCGGAGCCCAGCGCTTCCGGCGGCGCTTCGCCCACCGCGGACACCTCGGCGCCGACTTCGTGCAGACCGCGCACGAAGTCCTTCTGGTTTCCGGGAAACAGGGGTTCGACGAATACGACGTGCATTGCTTCGCCAGCGACTCGGGGGAAAAACTTCACTTTGAGGGCCCGACATAGTACCCTCCCTGCGCCTGAACGCCAGCCCGTCCGGCGGCGGCCGTCCGGCCCGCTGTGGAAACCTGGAAAACCGATGCCCAACGTCGCATTCGTCGCCCCGTTCTATCTCCCTACCACGCTGCGCTTTCTGGAAGCCGCCGCGGGGCTCGCCGGCGTGCGCCTCGGGGTCGTGACGCAGGAACCGCTCGAGCGAATGCCCGCCTCGCTGCGGCGGAGGATCGCGGCGCACGCCCGGGTCGATGACGCGCTGTCGGCGGAGGGCATCCACGCCGGGCTGCGCCGGCTCTCCGGCGAACTCGGCGGGATCGACCGTCTGCTGGGCGCGCTCGAGGAGCTTCAGGTGCCGCTCGGTGAACTGCGCGACGGGCTCGGCATCGAGGGGATGGGCGCGGAGGCCGCGCGCAACTTCCGCGACAAGTCCCGCATGAAGGACGTGCTCCGGGCGCACGGCCTGCCCTGCGCCCGGCACGCGCTGGTCCGGGACGAGGGCGGGGCCGTGGCCTTCTCGGACGCGACGGGCTTCCCGCTCATCGTGAAGCCGCCGGCCGGCTCCGGCGCCCGCGGCACGTTTCGCGTCGAGACGCCGGCGCAGCTCCGCACGGCGATCGCGATGTCGCGCCCGAGCGCCGAGCGGCCGACGCTGGTCGAGGAGTTCGTCGTCGGCGAAGAACACTCCTTCGACGCGGTCTCGATCGGCGGGCGCGTCGTCTGGCATTCGATCAACCACTACCTGCCCTCCCCGCTCGAGGTGCTGCGCGAGCCGTGGATCCAGTGGTGCGTCCTCCTCCCGCGGGAAGTCGACTCGCCCCGGTACGAGGAGATCCGGCGGGTCGCCGGCCCTGCGCTCGATGCGCTGGGGATGGAGACGGGGCTGAGCCACATGGAGTGGTTCCGGCGGCCGGACGGTTCCGTGGCGATCTCCGAAGTCGGGGCCCGACCGCCCGGCGCCCAGTTCGTCACGCTGATCTCGCAGGCGCACGACATCGACCTCTACCGCGCCTGGGCCCACCTTCTGGTCTTCGACGAGTTCGACCCGCCGCCTCGCCCCTATGCGGCCGGCGCGGCCTATCTCCGGGGACAGGGCCGGGGCTCCGTGCGGCGGGTGGCCGGGATCGAGGAGATCGCCCGGGACCTCGGGCCCCTCTGCGTCGAGTGGCGCCTCCCCCGGGCGGGGCAGCCGCAGAGCGCGTCGTACGAGGGGGAGGGCTACATCATCGTCCGCCACCCGCGCACCGAGGTCGTCGAGGAGGCGCTGGAGCGGATCATCACCCGCGTACGGGTGGAACTCGCCACGTAACGGAACAAACTCACACGTAACCGAACAACTCAACGGAACCATGAACGTATTGATGATTTCGCCGGGCTACCCGGCCGAGATGACGCACTTCACGCGCGGGCTCGCGGAGGTGGGCGCGACGGTCATCGGCCTCGGCGATCAGCCGGCGGCGGCGCTGCCCGAGGTCGCCCGGACGAGCGTGTCCGACCACCTGCAGGTGAGATCGCTGGCGGATGAGGCGGACGTGATGCGGCAGGTCGCCGCGTTCGCGGCGCGAACCCCGATCGACCGCGTGGAGTGTCTGTGGGAACCCTTCATGATCCTCGCTGCGCGGCTGCGCGAGATGCTGGAGTTGCCGGGGCCGACCGTCGAGCAGACGCTCCCCTTCCGCGACAAGGAAGTGATGAAGGACGTGCTCGACGCCGCCGGGATCCGGACGCCCCGCCACGGGAGGGCCACGAGCAGCGCCGAGTGCCGCGAGGTCGCGGAGCGCGTCGGCTTCCCCCTCATCGTGAAGCCCGTCGCCGGCGCCGGCTCGGCCGACACGCACCGGGTCGATTCGGCGCGGGAGCTGGAGCGGGTCCTTCCCGCCCTCCGGCACGTCCCCCAGGTCACGGTCGAGGAGTTCATCGAGGGCGAGGATATGACCTTCGATACGGTCACGGTCGGAGGCGCCGTCGCGCACTACAACATCTGCCGCTACTGGCCCCGCGCGCTCGAATCGAAGACGCACGAGTGGCTCAGCCCCATCACGTATGCGCTGCGCGACGTCGAGGCGGATGATCTCGCCCCCGGGCGCGAGATGGGGTTCGCCGTGCTCGCCGCGCTCGGGTTCGAGACCGGCTACACGCACATGGAGTGGTACCGGACCGCGGACGGCGAGGCCGTGTTCGGCGAGATCGCGGCCCGGCCGCCCGGCGTGCGGACGGTCGACCTCATCAACTTCGCGAGCGACATCGACACCTACCGCGGGTGGGCGGAAGGCGTCGTGCACGCGACCTGGTCGCAGCCGGTGGAACGGAAGTACAACGCCTGCTGGATCGTCAAGCGCGCGCGCGGACAGGGCCGCATCCAGCGCATCGAGGGGCTCGGCCCGCTGCTCCAGGAGTACGGCGAGCGGGTGTGCAGCCTGGATCTGCTCCCGGTGGGGTCACCCCGGCGGAACTGGCAGGCGACGCTCGTCTCCGACGGGATGATCTTCCTCCGCCACCCGGACCTCGGGGCGCTGGAGACGATCGCCGGCGAGTTCGCGACCCGCCTGCAGCTCTACGCTGCATAGAATCCATGAACTCGTCGTTTCAAAACCGAATGCGCGGCTCCCGGCCCAAGACTATTCCACAGCCTCATACCGACCGGGCAGGTTGGCCGGAGCGCTCCCCAACGCTGGATCGTCCAAGCGCGCCAGGACGCTACTGTGGATGCGCGCATCCCGAGGGATGGTGCGGGGCGCCGGCCTCCACAACCGCCACAGTCCGGTTCTGGATGCGTGGAGGCGACCTGCGGGATCGGGTGAGAGCCTGCGTTGCCAGCCCGGTCTCAGGCGCAAGCCTTGGGCCTGCGCCTTGTTCAGCATCCAATCCAGCGCGATGTCGGAGAGGCCCGCCTCGCGATACCAGCCGCCCACATCGGAATGGACGCCGGCGAACCAGACCTGCTCGATCGTCTGGTGATCGGCCCTGGCGTCCTCGCTCCACATGTTGGCCGGGAACTTCTTGCGCTGTTCGTCGATGGAGACGGCGTGGTAGCCGTACTTCACGTCGTGGTTCAGCGTTGAATCGAAGAACTTCCGGCCCCAGAACCAGCCCATGGAGGCGACCGTGTCCCACACGCCGATGAGGTGCGGTCGGCAGTCCTGGCCATAGGTCCGCTTGAACCCGGGTGCCATCTCGTGACGTGCGCGGTCGTTGTAGATCCTGGACGCGTACGGCACCAGGTTGAGGCTGCCCCGCTGCAGCAGGCCGCAAAGGTTCAGCATCCCGGCCAATGCACGCACGGTGAACGCGCCGCGGCTGAAGCCGAACAGATACAGCCTGTCACCCGGCTCGTACCGGTCCATCAGGAACCGGTAGGCATCCTCGATGTTTTGCTGGAGCCCGGCGCCGAACGCCTTTCCCAGCGCCCGGCCCACCCGCCGTCCGAGCGTCCTGCCCAGAAAGCTGAAGGTTCCGACGCCCGGATCGTAGAAGGCAACCTGGTCCCGGTCGCAAACGATCGCTTCGCACAGCTTCACGACGTTGGTGTTGTTCGGGCCGTATTCGTTGCCCGTGCCGTCACAGCACACGACGATGTTCTTTGGCATGGAGGTATTCCGTTGCGGGTCGTTGCCGCCGAGAGTCGCGATTAACGCCGCCAGGCATCCGGGTCAGGGATCCCGCGGCTGAAAAGCATCTCCAGACCCGCCCCGCCGAATCCGCCTGCTGCGCCCGCGGCTTGAGCGGCAGCCAGCGGATCCCGCAGGAATCCGCGCACCGGTCCGGTCCGGGGATCGCGGAGGATGGCCATCGGGCGATCCGTACTCTGATCGATCGTGACCGAGCCTCTGGGGCCGGAGAGCGTGATGCCCACCAGGTCGGCCCAGCCGGCCTGCACGGGCAGGGCGAACACGACAGGGTGTGTCGAGGCGATCGGGCAGATCGCCTCGAGGTCGCGACGCGCCCGCAACTCTACGCTGCATAGAATCCATGAATTCGTCGCTTCAAAACCAAATGCGCCCGCCGACGAACACCTTCGATCCCTGGTGCAAACCGACCGTCAAGCTCGATGTCGAGCCGAAGTTCATATCCTCCCATCCGTCACCCCGGAGGACCGACCCGGCAATCCAGCCGACACCCGCACCGATGGCCGCGAAGGTGCCGGCCACAAGTCCAAACGTCTCCGCGCCGCTGAACAGCCAATCGTCCTCGTAAAGCTCAGGGTTAACGAGGCCAAGCAGCCCCGCAACGGCGACGCCGGACCCCGCACCGATCAGCGCCCCCTTCGTGCGGGGACGACGCTCAACCTGGCGCTCTATCCGACGAATCGCGTCAAGCGCGATGGATCGTGTCCCGCCTTCGTCCTGTAGAACCAGCCCGTCCTGCCGCATCTCGACGAATGAGCCGGTCACCGTGCTCGACGGAAGCGTTACGCGAATCCGCTCACCCGGCACCTGCGCCACGGCGAAGGCAGGACTCATCGTCACGCAAGTCACCGCGACAACCACCGCAGCCATCAACCGCGCGACGTTCATTCCTCTACCCCGCTCTCCGCAGTCCCGGTTCGGGTCGCTCGGTCAGGCGACGGTCCGGACGCTCCCGAACGGCTTGTGTGGAAGAGGGGACTGGACGGCGCTATGCTGAGCCGAGGAGCCCACCGCAAGCCTTGCGGTCATGCGGACACCGCCCAATCCCCTCAAGCCAACGGAACCCTGCAAAATAGCCGATCGTAGGCGGTCCTTGGGCGACGAGATCGGGCGTTTCGGCGATATTATGGCGACAAAGCGGCGTACTTTGCGCAGGCGGGCCAGCCGCGGCCGCGTCCAGCCAGCCGCGTCAGTCGTCGCCGCGGAGGGAGGGGACGTAGTAGTCGCGGGCGTAGTCGCGCACCATGCGGCTTGCCGTGAACCGCGCGCCGGCCACCTCGATCGCACGCCGCGCCTGGGCCAGCCAGCCCGCCGGCGCGTCGTCCCCGCAGCCGGCACCGGGCCGGTCGTAGTAGAGGGGGATGACCTCCTCCTCCAGGAGCCGGAAGAGGTGCTCGGCGTCGTGCTCGTCCACCTCCGCCTCGCTCGCCGTGGCGGGGGCGGGCGGGATGATCCACCCGTTGTCGCCCTCGAACCCCTCCTCCCACCAGCCGTCAGCGGTCGCGAGTTGGGGGACGCCGTTGAGGGCGGCCTTCATCCCGCTCGTCCCGCTCGCCTCCAGCGGGACCCGGGGGAGGTTGAGCCACAGGTCGACGCCCTCGACCAGACCGTGCGCCGTGTGGAGCCCGTAGTTCTCGAGGAAGGCGACCCGGCCCTCGAACTCCGGATCGCGGGTATGCTCGTACACCCGCTGAAGGACGCGCTTGCCGTCGTCGTCCCGCGGGTGCGCCTTCCCGGCGAAGATCAGCTGCACGGGGCGGGCGGGGTCGGAGAGAAGCGCGAGGAGGCGGTCGCGGTCGCGGAAGATGAGGTCCGCGCGCTTGTAGGTGGCGAAGCGGCGCGCGAAGCCGATCGTGAGCGGCTCGGGGCTCATCAGCGTGCCGGCTCCGGCGAGGTGCGCCGACTCCGGCCAGTGGTCCGGCCACCGGCGCCGGGCCTCGTCCCGCATCAGCTCGAGGAGCCGGAGTTTCAGCCGGCGCCGCACACGCCACAGCGCCTCCGCGGGCACGTCGCGCGCCGCGCGCCACATGGCTTCGTCCCCCGGACCGCATCGCCACCCGGCGGGGAGCCATTCGTCCAGGAGGCCGGCGACGCCGTCGCTCATCCACGTGGCGAGGTGGACCCCGTTCGTCACGTGCCGGATCGGCACCTCTCCGGCCGCCCGGTCCTCCCAGAGGCCGTGCCAGATCTCGCGGCTCACGCGCCCGTGCCGCGCGGAAACGCCGTTGACGCGCCGCGAAAGCCGGATCGCCGCCGCCGTCATGTGAAACCGGTCCTGCGCCTCGTCGTCCGGATGGAGACCGAGTCCCAGCAGCTCCTCGCGGTGAGGGAACTCTTCCCAGAACGTCTCGCCGATCCATTCCCGCATCTGCGCGTGGGAGAACACGTCGTGGCCCGCGGAGACGGGCGTGTGCGTCGTGAACACCGTCGACGCCCGGACCCGCGACACAGCGTCCGTGAAGGACCGGCCGTCCCGCATCAGCCGGCGCACGCGCTCCACCATCATGAACGCCGCGTGTCCCTCGTTCGCATGCCACGCCCCGGGATCGATCCCGAGCGCGGCGAGCACGCGCACGCCGCCGACGCCGAGAATCGCTTCCTGCCGCAGGCGGTGGTCCGCGCCGCCCGCGTAGAGCTGGTGGGAGAGCCCGCGGTCGGCGGGATCGTTCTCCTCGAGATCCGTGTCGAGGAGGTACAGCGAGACGCGCCCGACGCGCAGCCTCCAGGCCCCGATGTGGATGCGGCGCCCCCCGCCCTGAAGCGAGGCGAGCCATGGGATGCCATCCGCGCCCTGCAGCCGCTCCAGCGGCGTCAGGTCCGGGTCGAGCGGGTCGTCCGCATCTTCCTGCCAGCCGTCCGGCCCCAGCGTCTGGTCGAAGTACCCGTGCGCGTACATCAGCCCGACGCCGACGAGGGGTACGCCGAGTTCGGAGGCCGCCTTGAGATGGTCCCCGGCGAGCACGCCGAGCCCTCCGGAGTAGATGGGGATGGACTCGTGCAACGCGAATTCCGCGCAGAAGTACGCCACGGGGCGCTCGGCAAACTCCGCGTAGCTCCGGGCAAACCAGGTGGACGCCGCGCTCTCGCCGCCGCCAAGCACCCGGTCCCGCGCATCGCACGCCGCGTCGTACCGGCGCAGGAAGCCGTCGTCGGCCGCTAGCTCACGCCATCGCGTCTCCCCGACCGCCCGCAGCAGCGCCACGGGGTTGTGCCGCGTACGGCGCCACAGCGGCGGATCGATGGCCCCGAAGAGGGCCGGGGCCGCCGGGTTCCACGTCCACGAGAGATCGCTCGCGAGTTCCCAAAGCCCTCCGAGGCGGTCGGGAATTCCGGCAGGACGGGGCTTCCCGGCCCCCATCGTCTTGTTGTTCGGACCCACGTCCCTCATCGTCTCCTTGCTTCCGCGGGGGTTCTCGTCGCTGCCGAAGATCGGGGCGTAGCGGGGCTCCCAGGTTCGACACCAGGCGCCCGGAGCGCGAACGAAGTTACGGTGCCGTGAGGTGCGCGACACACCCCGGCGCAGGCCTCTTTCCGCGACCCTGATCGGTCCCGTCCCGGCCGCGTCTCACTCGCCCACCCGTTGCAGCGTCAGCGGCACGGGGCCAAACTCAGCCCGCCTCCAGTGTCGTGCTCACTCGCCGCTAACGGGGACAACGCATGGACTTCGCCACAATCGTAGACTGGCTCGACCGCAACGTCGCGCAGTTCGGGATCACGATCGGGGGAGAGCGCCTGACGCTTCAGGTCCTGCTCCTCCTCGGCATCGGCACCTACCTCACCCTCCGGCTCGGCCTGCCGCAGATCCGCAAGTTCGCGCACGGCGTCGCCGTGGCCACGGGCCGGTACGACGATCCGAACGACCCGGGCGACGTGTCGCACTTCCAGGCGCTCACCACCGCGCTCAGCGCGACGGTGGGCATCGGAAACATCGCCGGCGCCGCGATCGCCATCCACCTCGGAGGGCCGGGGGCGCTCTTCTGGATGTGGATGACCGCCTTTCTCGGCATGGCGACGAAGTACAGCGAGGTCACGCTGGCGCAGAAGTACCGCGAGGTCGACGAGTCGTCGGCGAAGTACAGCGGGACGGTGTCGGGCGGGCCGATGTACTACATCGAGAAGGGGCTGGGGCCGCGCTGGAAGCCGGTGGCGGCCTTCTTCGCGGTCATGCTGGGACTGACCGCGTTCATGACGGGGAACGCCAACCAGGCCAACACGGTCGCGGACGCGATGCTGGCGGAGTTCGGGATCGCCAAGTGGATCACCGGCCTCGCGACCTCGACGATCGTTGCGCTCGTGATCCTGGGCGGCATCAAGCGCATCGGCCGGGTGACCAGCATCCTGGCTCCGTTCATGGCGATCGTCTACGTGACGGCCGCCATGATCATCATCATCCTGAACCTCGGCGAGGTGCCGGGGACCTTCGCGCTCATCTTCCGCGAGGCCTTCAACCCGACCGCCGGCGTGGCGGGCACCGGCGTTGGCGCCTTCCTCGTCACGCTCATGTGGGGCGTGCGGCGCGGGCTGTTCTCGAACGAGGCCGGGCAGGGCTCCGCGCCGATCGCGCACGCGGCGGCGAAGACGGACGAACCGGTCTCCGAGGGCGTCGTCGCGCTGCTCGAGCCGTTCATCGACACGATCGTCATCGTCACGATGACCGCGCTCGTCGTGATCATGACCGGCGCCTGGAACTCGCAGGTCCCGACCGCGATCCAGCTCGAAGGCGGGGACATCAGCTACGTGGTGCTGGACGAGGGCGGAAGCTCGGTGCCGACGGACCCGACGGGGACGATCCGCTACACGATCGGACGGCCGGGCGTGACGAGCGAGCCGCATCTGGCGTGGCACGAGGTCTCCGTGCCGCAGTTGTTCGAGGACGAGGCGCAGACGCAGCCGTTCAGCGGGGCCGTCGATCCGGCGCGGACCGTCGCGATCGCCGATGACGGGCGGGAACTCACCGTCCTCTACGGGCAGGCCTACGAGACCGGCGCGCCGCTGACGCAGATGGGATTCCAGCGCGGCCTGTCCCCGCTCGGCGACTGGGGCCACTACATCGTGATCTTCTCCGTCTTCCTGTTCGCGATCTCAACGGCGATCTCGTGGAGCTACTACGGCGACCGCTGCGCGAACTACCTGTTCGGGCCGAACGCGATCATCCCGTACAAGCTCGTCTTCGTCGCCATGCACTTCGTCGGGGCCGTGCTGCCGCTCGCGGTGGTGTGGTCGCTGGGGGACATCTTCCTGGCCATCGTCATCATCCCGAACCTGATCGCGCTGATCTTCCTCGCGCCCCAGATCAAGGAGATGACGGAGTCCTACTTCACCCGCAGCCCCTGGGAGAGGCACCGCAAACACTAGCGCGGCGGAGCCTTGCCTCCCCGGGCCTGAAGCGCGGCGCCTTCGCCTCGGAGGCGCCGCACCCCCTCCACGTACTCGGAGAAGCTGATCCTGCCCGAGACGTAGCGACGCTGCAGCCGGGAGAAGATCCGGCTTTCCGCTCGCGTCGCCGCCTCGGCCGGCGCGACGGTATCTGACGCGGGCACATCGAGGCGGGAGTGCCGCGCCCGGCTGGCGCGCGGTCTCCGCGTCCGGACGGCGCCCGTCAGGTCGTCCGCAAGGCTCCTCACGTCGGCCGCGCACTGTCGCAGAAGCCCGGGCCAGGATTTCACCGCGACGGCCAGCGCGCGGCTCACTGCGCGACCCACGCCCAGGAGGATGCGGTGGAAATCACCCCGGCTCCAGACGCCGGCGCGCACGCGTTTGCGGTAGATCACGGCGGCGATGCCTCCCAGGAAGACGATCTCGAACATCGCTCAACCCTCCCGCGAGGCCGCGGCCCCGGGTTCCGGCCACGCGCTCTCGATCTCGCGCGCCGCGCGGTCCAGGATCGACTTCACCCTTGCGAGCGTCTCCGGATCGCCCTGTCCGCCCGTCGCACGCTCGAAGCTCACCTGGGCGAGGTGGATGAACGAGCGCGTCACGTCGCGCATCGCGTGTCCCGCGAAGCGCTCGCCCATGTTGACGAAGCGGCCGAAGATGTCGCGGGTGCGGGAGCGGTGCTCCTCGAGAAAGTCGCGGCCCGCGGACGTCAGCCTGTAGACGCGCTTCCCGTCCTCCTGCGTCGACGACACGTACCCCTGGTCCTCGAGCAGCTGCAGGGTGGGGTAGACGGAGCCCGGACTCGGCGTGTAGAGGCCGCCGGACTCCTCCTCCAGCCGCCGCATCAGTTCGTAGCCGTGCATGGGTTCGTCCGAGAGGAGGCGGAGGAGGACGAACTTCAGCTCCCCCTTCCGGACCACGCGCCGGTTGCCCCCGAATCCGCCGCCGAAACGGAAAACGCCGGGGCCGGAGCAGTTGGCCCAGGCGCCGAATCCATCCTTGTTCGTGAACATTTATCTCCTCCCGCTTCCGACCGGTCTCGATATATCGAAATAGTATCCGATATATCGGAACGATGCAAGGGGGAGGACCCCGAAAGCAGGGGTCGAAACGGGTTCAGCTTGCGGGGGAGGGGGGCTCCCACAGCTCGACCCGGGCTCCGAGCGGGTCGAGGGTCCAGGCGAACTTCCCGTACTCGTAGGCTTCCCGATTCGGGTCGACCCAGGCGCCCCCCGCCTCCAGCGACTCGACGAGTCCGTCGAGGTCCCCCACCCTCAGGTTGAGCATGAAGGGGTGGGGACTGCGCTCGCCCCGCGAATCGAAGTAGGTCGTATCCGCCGGGAAGACCTCCCACACCGTGAGGGTGTCCGTCTCGTCCACCGAGCGGGCCGGGAACGTCACGTAACCGTCCGCGCCCGGCCGGATCCCGACCTTCTCGTACCACGCCTTGCTGGCGCCCGGGTTCGGGGACCGGAAGAAGACGCCCCCGATGCCCTCGACGGCTCCGTGGTCGGTCGCAGGCTCGGCGGAGGGGGTCAACTCCGCGAACTCCGCCTTCCACCCATCGGGGTCCAGGATCCAGTCGCGTCCCTCGAGCGGATCGGCCCGAGGGTCATGGTCGCGCACGAGGTAGCGGATGACGAACGGCTGCCCCTCGGGGTCGAAGCGGGGCGCGGCCTCATCAAGAAAACTCAGCTCGCTGACGGCGGCGGTTGCGGTGTCCGGGTGCGTCCAGGCGAACCGGGCGCCGCCATCTTCGGAGAAGCGGAGGCCGAGGTGGCGGCGGTACCAGTCGCGGACCCGGCGGGGCTCGGGGCAGGCGACGTAGAGCCCGCCGATTCCGACGACCTTCATCCCCCGTCGCGGTGGAAGTGGTGTACGCTGCCCTGGGATCTTCCGAACACGACGACGTCGGCCAGGTTGATGTGGGGCGGGGCGTTCACGACGTAGGACACGACGTCGGCGACATCCGTCCCGGTGAGCGGCTCCACCCCCTCGTACACGGCTCGGGCGCGGTCCTCGTCGCCCCTGAAGCGCACGAGCGAGAACTCCGTTTCGACGAGACCCGGATGGACGCCCGACACGCGGACGCCGGTGCCGAGGACATCGAGATTCGTCCCCTCGGTGATCGCCTGCACGGCGTACTTCGTGGCGGCGTACACGCTCCCGCGCGGATAGACCTGCCGGCCGGTGATGCTGCCGATGTTGACGACCTGCCCCGAATCGCGCTCGACCATGCCGGGGAGGAAGGCGCGCGTCACGTAGAGGAGCCCCTTCACGTTCGTGTCGATCATGCGGTCCCAGTCGTCGACATCGGCGTCGTGGACGAGCGCCATGCCCGAGGCGAGGCCCGCGTTGTTGACCAGGATGTCGGGGGTGCCGCGGGCGGCGACAAGCCGCTCCGCCTCGCCCCGGACCGCGTCGCGGTCGCGGATGTCGACCACGCCGATGTCCACGGTGACCCCGCTCCGGGCCGCGATCTCCTCCGCGAGGCGGGCGAGCCGCTCCTCCCTGCGCGCCCACAGCACGAGGTTCGCGCCGTCATCGCCCAGGCGGCGGGCGATGGCCTCGCCGATCCCCGAACTCGCTCCCGTGACAAGCGCAAGCTGTCCCGCGATGCGGGGGGTCACGGGTTCGCGCCTCCCGTGGCGGGAGCATTGCGCAGGTGAGCGTCCATGAATTCGGCGGACCGCTCGAAGGCGGTGACCCAGTTCCGGTGCAGGAGGAAGCCGTGGACCTCGTCGGGGAAGACGAGTTGCTCGACCTCGACGCCCCGCTTCCGAAGCGACTCGATGAGATCCACGGACTCCGAGAACGGCACGTTGCGGTCGTCGTCGCCGTGGATCAGCAGCACCGGGGAGCGCCAGCCGTCGATCCACGCCATCGGCGAGGACTCGAACGCGAGCCGGGCGACGGCCTCGCGCGCCTCCGGCTGGTAGGACGGCACGAAGTTCCGGATGACCACATTCCAGTCGTGTACCCCGTGGATGTCGACCCCCGCGGCGAAGAGATCCGAATTCCGCGCAAGGCCGAGCGCCGTCAGGTAGCCCCCGTAGGAACCGCCCCACAGCCCGACCCGGGTGGCGTCCACGTCGTCCCGTTCCGCGAGGAAGCGGGCCGCCGCGACGACGTCACGGTACTCGCTGGCGCCGCGCGCGCCGTAGTTCAGCGCCTCCCTGAACTCGAGCCCGTAGCCGGTACCGCTGCGATAGTTCACCGACAGCACGACGTAGCCGCGGCTCGCCAGGTACTGGTTCAGGGCGTACGTGTTGTGGTAGTACCGCATGTAGTGCCAGCCGAGGAGCATCTGCCGCCGCGACCCGCCGTGGAAGAAGACCGCCGCCGGGTGGCGTCCGCCCTCCACCGACACCGGCGGAAGGAAGAGTTGCCCGTGGATCAGGATCCCATCCTCGGACTCGAACGTCACCTGCTGCGGCTCCACGAGACTTTCGAACGGGAAGGCGTCGGGCATGAACCCGTCGACCAGCGGACGCCGCTCTCCCCCCGCGTCCAACTCGGCATGGGCCGGGGTTCGGCCGTCGGTGGCGAGGTACGCGAGCACTCCGCCAGGAGTGACCGCTGGGTTCCACTCGATGCCGTTCCCCGACGTCAGCACCTCGGGCTCACCCTCGGCGGCGACCCGCCAGATGTGTCGGCGATCGATGTCGCCCGCGTTCGAGACGTAGTAGACGGACTCCCCATCCGGCGATGGGAGCACGGATTCGACCTCGAACTCGCCCGGCGTGAGGTGCGTGGCGGGGCCTCCCGCGACGGGAACCGAGTACAACTGGTGCCAGCCTTCGCGTTCCCACGGGAATACGAGCCGGTCCGACGCGAGCCAGATCAGCGAAGGCCCGGTCATGGCCTGGAACGCGCTCCCGCGGCCGGGTGGAGCCCGCCACACGTCGCGCGCCTCCCCCGTGGCGGGATCCGCCACCCGGATCGACCAGGGCAGGGCGCTGCGCATCGGGGTGAAGGGCAGCTGCGCCCCCTCGTTCGGGACGCGGATAAACGCGATGGCCGTCCCGTCCGGCGACCACGTGGGGCTGCCGTCCCGGTCCAGGCTCGGGTCGAGATAGCGGACCTCCCCCTCGTCCAGCGAGAAGACGCCGACGAACGCGTGATCTCCGCGGTTGCTGACGAAGGCGAGCCGGTCTCCGTCCGGAGACCACGCCAGCGACCCCGCGCTCCCGCGGATGCGGAGCAGGGGACCGGGGGGCGCCGAGCCGTCGAGCGTGAGCGTGAAGACCTGTCCGCGGTTCAG
The DNA here is from genome assembly GCF_947581915.1 of Candidatus Palauibacter scopulicola. Taxonomy (NCBI): domain Bacteria; kingdom Pseudomonadati; phylum Gemmatimonadota; class Gemmatimonadia; order Candidatus Palauibacterales; family Candidatus Palauibacteraceae; genus Candidatus Palauibacter; species Candidatus Palauibacter scopulicola. The sequence goes on along the minus strand of NZ_CANPWG010000041.1, from coordinate 11,137 downwards.
AAAGGCGATCGTGCGCCCGTCCGGCGCGATGGCCGGGGAACTCCCCTCGGCGAGAGGCCGCGAAGTTCCGTCGATCCCGGCGACCCACACCATCTGCGTCGCCGGCTCCGGCTCGGAGCGCGGGTTCGGAATCTCGCCCGCCCGGTTCGGTCCGCCTCCGCGCACGAAGATGACTTGGCGCCCGTCGGGCGTGAAGCGCAGTTGGGAGAGGTCCTGGCCGTCGTCCTCGGTCCAGTTCGTGAGCTGGCGGCCCACGTACTCCGGGCCCTCCGCGATCCAGATGTTGCGGGCGCCCCGGTCGTAGCGAACCCAGGCGAACGCGGCGCCGGTCGGAGCGGCGATGAGGTCCGTGGCGAATGGCGCGGCGAGGATGTCCTCGACGGAATACGGGCTCTGGGCCGAAGCCGCGGATGGAGCGAGGGGGGCGAGCAACCCGAGGATGCCGGCCGCCCACATGCGTCCGCGGGACGCCGCGACCGGCGGGCTCACGTCAACCGTTCCGGCGCAGGACATAGAAGCACCGGTTCGCCGAGGGATTTCTGACAAGGCTCTCCACCGCATATCCCCTCCTGAGATAGGCCAGGAACGCGTCCCGCACCGTTTCGCGCCACCGCACGAGCGACCCGTCGGGTGGCAGCGATTCGACATCTGCCGGAACCTCGACGAACACCTCGTCGCTCCCAGGCAGTCCGCCGCCCGCCGCGCCGCGTTCCCCGGGCCGGGTCACGACGCACGCCGGATCCGGAAGCGGCGCCTGGAGCCGCCGGGCCGAGCGCCGGGATCCCTCGTCCAGGGCCCGGCGGGTCTCCGGGCCGTCGAGATCCCAGCGCACGATGAACCGGTCGGTTTCGCCGCCGCCATGCAAGGGGCTCCCCGTATCCGCGCCGTACATGTTCGGTGCGTAGCGAAGCACCGTCGCGCCGAGCCGGTTCAGGTTCAGATGCGCGTTTCGCGCGACCATCGGGTCGTACGTCCAGAAGATGGTGCGGATGCCGTCGGACCGGACAGACTCCCGCTGAAACAGCTTCAGGTCGCGGCCCAGGCCCCGTCCGCGCGCGGACGGTTCGACCGCCAGCATGTGCGACCAGTGCGACGGCACGCCTTCGAACCGCCCCAGCAGGGAATAGACGAAGCCGATCATGCGACCGTCCTCGAACGCCCCTCCCGCAAAGCCGCCGATCTTCCGAGAGACCTGGAGGACGGAGGCGGGAACGATGTCGGCGAACCCCTCTCCCCACGTCATCTCCTGCAGCCGTACGCACGCGCGCCACTCCTCGAGCGTCTCGAGCGCGCGATACTCCGTCACGCCGGGACGCGAACGCCGCCGCCGGCGATCGTCTCGCTCCGCCGCGTGAGCGCCTCCACGCGCTCGATGTCCACTTCCACCCCGAGCCCCGGCCGGTCGCGCGGCACGGTCACGAAGCCGTCCGCGCTCATCGTCCACTCGGGACCGACGATGTCGCGCTCCCAGTAGCGGGCGCTCGGCGAGAGGTCGCCGGGAAGCCGGAAGTTCGGCATCGAGGCCAGCGCGACGTTGTAGGCCCGCCCGATCCCGCTCTCGAGCATCCCCCCGCACCAGACCGGCACGCCGGCCCGCGCCGAGATGTCGTGGATCTCGCGGGAGTTCCGGAACCCGCCGACCCGCCCCGGCTTGATGTTCACGATCCGCCCGCTGCCGAGCGCCAGCATGTCCTCGCACGACGCCGGGTCCACGATCGACTCGTCGAGGCAGACGGGCGTGGTGAGCCGCTCCTGGAGCCGGGCGTGGCGCACGAGGTCGCCGGCCGCCAGCGGCTGCTCGATCATGATCAGGCCGAACGCGTCGAGTTCCGCCAGGCGGTCCGCGTCGTCCAGCGTGTAGGCCGCGTTCGCGTCGACCGCCAGCGCCCGTTCGGGCCCCAGCGCATCGCGCACCGCCCCGACGTACTCGATGTCCTTCTCCGGGCTGATCTTGAGCTTGACCTTGCCGTATCCCTGCTCGACCGCCTGCCGCGCCTTCTCGACGAGCGCGGCGGGCGAAGGCTGGAGGCCGAGCGAGATGCCCGTCGCCACCCGGTCGCGCGTCCCTCCGACGAGTGCGGACAGGGAGACGCCCGCCACCTCGGCGCTCAGGCCCCAGATGCCCATCTCGATCGCGGCCTTGGCCATGGGGTGACCCTGAACGCCCTCATCCAGCAGGGGCCTCACGGCCTCCGGGCCCTCGATCTCCCGGCCCAGCACCCGTGGCAGGAGCCAGCGCCGCAACGCCAGCCGCGCGGTGTCCACGGTCTCGGGAGAGTAGTTCGGCTCCTCCCCGCACACGCACTCCGACCAGGCCGTGGCGCCGCTCTCATCACGGAGTTCGAGGAGGAGGATCCGGCGGTTCTCGACCCATCCGGATGAGATGATGAACCGCTCCCGGAGCGGGAGTTCGATCTCCCGAAGCGTCACTTCGACCAGGTTCAGCGGGCTTGTCGGCAAGGCGTTCGTCTCCGCGTTCGTCTGCGCGGGCGGGGGAGCCGGGACGTTAGCCGTTGCGACACCGGTCGCGCCAGAATCCGGGCCGGGCGCGACCGGTCAGATCGGGAGGAGTCCGGTCAGATCGAGAGGTAGTGGCTCACCTTGACGATGAAGACGTTCTCCGCCGGCGCGAAGAACAGCCCCTCCAGATCACGATTCAGGTCGAAAGTGCCGAACGGCACGCTCTCCCGGCGCGCGTGCTGCCACACGAGATAGAGCTGCGAGCCCGGGCGATACTCCCACCGGAAGACCGCGTTGCCGCGCAGGGAGCGGATGTTGAAGTCGCGGTCCCTGGTCGCGTAGTCCAGTTCGCCATCGCCGTCGAAGTCGAAATGGCGCACGCCATCGCGCGCACAGGTCGTCCCTCCGGTGCAGCCCGTGGCGATGCCGTTGAAGCGGTAGACCCGCCCCTCATCATGGTGGAGAAAGTCGAAGGTGCCGGCGGCGGCAAGCTGCCGATAGTCGAGGTAGTCGCCCGACGTCAGCAGCGGCTGCGCATAGAGTTGCAGGCTGAGGTCGGGCGTGAACGACACGTTGAGGCGCGTCTCCATCGAGAAACCCCGGCGGTGGAGATCCCCGAACAGATACCGCGTGCCGTACGTCGGCTCATAGCTCAGGGTGGTCGTCCGGGTCACGTACTGGGCGCCGTCCCGCCGGTCGTTGTAGTTCGGGTTCACCGACACGCGCCAGTTCGGCAGCGGCCGGTAGGAGATGTTCAGGCCGGTGCTCATGTCGTGGCCGCGCCCCTGGTCCGCCACGCGGTAGGAGAAGTTCGGCGACACGTGAAAGGACCGGCTCCGGTCCGTGTTCGCGTCCAGCCGGACGCCGAACTCGGCGGGCTCGGTCATCAGCGGACCGCCACGCGTCTGCGTGTCGGACTGGGTCTCCGGCGAATACGAGAAGTTGAGGTTGAAGCCCCAGTTGTTGAGGAAGGTGAACCGTCCGCTGAACCACGCGCTGCCCGCATCGTAGGCGCGCGCCCAGTTCGAGCGGTCCCTGAGGTTCCCGTCCAGGAGCGAATGACGGAAGTTGTGGAAGGAGAAGAGGCTGATGTTGTAGTTACGGAACAGGTTGCCGGGCCTGATGTTCCGGTAGCTGATGCGCCCGCCCACGTCCAGCCGCTCGCCGCTGGTCAGGAACCCGAAGTCGTTGATCTCGAAGCCGGGGGTCTGCTGGCCCGCCCAGGCGCCCCACGTCCAGTGTTCGCTTTCCCGCTCCAACTGCACCCGCCAGTCGCTGCCGAACATGGACGTGGCCGTGGAGTCGATCGCGAGGTGGGGGGCGTCGGGACGCTGATAATAGTGGTTCGGGTTCTGCTGAAGGCGGAGCAGGGCGGCATTCGAACCCCGAACCAGGCTGCTCGAGTAAAAGCCCCAGAAACGGAAATCCCGGCTGCGGCTTCCGCCCCACTGGTGCTCGAAGTCGACGCCGAAGCTGAACGCCTCCGAGGGGAGATAATCGAACGTGCCGTCGGTTGGCAGTTCGCGCTTGAGCCCGGTACCGATGACGCCGATTTTGCTCGCGCCGCCGCGGAAGTCCTGCTGGAGGCGCAGCACGGCGTGCTCGGCCTGCGGTTCCGCCACGAACGGCGTCACGTAGTCGCCCTCCGCAAAGTACGCGTTGCCCTTTTCCTGCCCGGTCACCGCGGCCAGCGCCCCGACGGAGAGCCCGCCGCGCGTGCGCCCGGTCAGCTTCGCCGCCCCCAGGATCGAGGTCTGGGTCGGCTCATCGTGAAAGTCGGCGTCGTAGGGGCCCGATCCCCGCGGCTCCCGCCCGATCCGCCGGCTGAAGAAGAGCGCCTTGCCGCCGCCGAACCGCCCGCCGCGCGAGCCGGCGAAGGTGAAGATCTGCGCGTCGCGCACGAAGAACGGGCGCTTCTCCGGGAAGAAGGTCTCGAAGGCCGTGAGGTTGATGACTTCCGGATCCACCTCCACCTGCCCGAAGTCGGGGTAGATGGTCGCGTCGAGGCTGAAGGCGGAGCCGATCCCCATGCTCATGTCGAGGCCGCCGCGCGGCTCCATCTCGGTGCCGTCGAACAGCGGGTTGCCCGGCGTCGCGGGGGCGGTGTGGTACTGCGATACGGCGAAGGGCCGGACCTCGAACCTGCGGCTCGACCGCGGGAGTTGCAGCCCGTCGATGGTGCCGAACTGGCTCACCCGCCCGCGGGCCGTGCGCGACTGCAGGGCGAAGTAGACCGTCTCATTCGTCTCGAGACGCCGGCGCTCGAAGTTGATCCCCCAGGTCTGCAAGCCGGGGCGGGCTTCGTAGCGGATCTGGGAGAGCGGGATCCGCATTTCCACCGTCCACCCCCGGTCGTCGATCTGCACGGCGGAGTCCCAGATCGCGTCCCAGTTCGTGTCTTCCTGGGTGTCGCCGAACAGGTACCGGTCCGTCTCGGCCCCCGCGGCGCTGACCTCGAACTCGTAGCCGGTCAGCCCGTCGCGGTTCGGATCGAGCGAGAGCTTGAACGAATCGAACGAACCGCGTTCATCCCGGCGGGTGAGGCGCGCCCGGATCCGGCCCGGGTCGCTCTCGTACATGCGCGCCGCGACGTAGATCGCCGCGTCGTCGAACACGACCCGAACCTCCGTCGGCTCGGACGGTTCCGCGCCCTCCACGGGGATCCCCTGGACGAAGTCCGTGATGACGGGGGCCGGCTGCCATGCCGGATCGTCGAGCCGGCCGTCGATCGAGAGCGCGCCCTCTCGGCGCACCGCGTCCACGGCCGCCGGCGCCACGCCGCCCCGGAAGACCGTCGCCTCGGGCCCGTCGGGCGGCGAGAGCCCCTCCTGCTGCCCGGACAACCCCCACCCCATCCCGCTTATCGCAAGAGCCGCGAGGGCGAACGCCGCGCGGCCCGCTTCATGTATGTATTTCATATCACCCCAAACACATCCCGCCGCCACCCTGTTTAACGGCCCGCGGCGAAACGCTGCCACGGACTGTTACTCCGGCGTTCAAAGTTTCCGATTCAGGGCGCGCGCGCTAGTTTTGGCCTGCCGGAGCGTACCGGACGTGGTGATTTGAGGCGGATTGCAACCACGTAAAACAATCGCTAAAGAGCCACGCCCCGGGCGCGATTCTTGGCGACCGGGGTCTTTTTTTGAGGGGAACGTCGTGTCCGAAGCGCGAAGAAAACGCGTCGCACGGATTCGGGAGGCGCTCGAGCGGCGCATCCTCCTGATGGATGGCGGCGCGGGAACGATGATCCAGCGGCTGGGCCTCGACGAGGCGGCCTATCGCGCGGGTCCGCTCGCGGATCATCCCCAGCCTCTGTTCGGGAACCACGATGTGCTGAGCCTCACCCGTCCCGGCGATGTCGCGTCCCTCTACCGCGGCTACCTGGAGGCGGGGGCCGACTTCGTCACCACGAACACCTTCAACGCCCAGGCCATCTCCCAGGCGGACTACGGCATCTCCCACGAGGCCGGCAACGCCCACCTCATCCACGACATCAACGCCGCCGCGGCGCGGATCGCCCGGCAGGAAGCCGACGAGGCGACGCGGGCGGATCCCTCGCGGCCCCGCTTCGTGCTCGGGAGCATGGGGCCGACCAATCGGACCGCCTCCCTGTCGCCGGACGTCGAGAACCCTGCCTTCCGCGCGGTCACCTTCGACGAACTCGCGCGCGCCTATCGACAGCAGGCGGAGGGACTCGTCGAGGGGGGCGCCGACGTGCTGCTCGTCGAGACCATCTTCGACACGCTCAACGCGAAGGCGGCGATCTTCGGCATTCTCGAACTCGAGGCGGATCTCGGCGAGCCGCTGCCGATCGCCGTCTCCGGCACGATCACCGATCTCTCCGGCCGGACCCTGTCGGGCCAGACCGTGGAGGCGTTCTGGCTCTCGATCCGTCATGCGGACCCCCTCTTCGTCGGCCTGAACTGCGCGCTCGGCGCCGAGGAACTCGAGCCCTACGTGGCGGAACTCTCCGCCGCGGCCGACGTCCCCGTGGGCTGCCACCCCAACGCCGGCCTCCCGAACGAGTTCGGGGGCTACGACGACACGCCCGCCCACATGGCCGACCTGCTCGGGGACTTCGCGGACCGCGGGCTCCTCAACCTCGTCGGCGGCTGCTGCGGGACGGAGCCGGCACACATCCGGGCCATCGCGGAGCGCATGGAGGGGGTGCCCCCGCGACAGGTTCCCGCGATCGAGCCGCTGCCCCGGTTCTCGGGTCTGGAGCCGATCGCGATCCGGCCCGACACGCTGTTCGTCAACGTCGGCGAGCGCACCAACGTCACCGGCTCGGCGCGCTTCAGGCGGCTGATCCGGGAGGACGACTTCGACGAGGCGGTCGAGGTCGCGCGCGACCAGGTCGTCAACGGGGCGCAGCTTCTCGACGTGAACATGGACGAGGGCCTCCTGGACTCCGAGGCCGCCATGACCCGTTTCCTCAACCTCGTCGCGGCGGAACCCGACATCGCCCGCGTCCCGACCGTCATCGACTCCTCGCGCTGGGAGGTCATCGAGGCGGGGCTGAAGTGCACGCAGGGAAGGGCGGTGGTGAACTCGATCTCGCTCAAGGAGGGGGAGGAGGCGTTTCTCGCGCAGGCGGCGCTCATCCGCCGCTACGGGGCCGGTGTCATCGTCATGGCCTTTGACGAGCGGGGGCAGGCGGACACGGTGGACCGCAAGCTGGAGATCTGTGCCCGCGCCTACCGCCTCCTGCTCGGCGCCGGCTTCCGGCCCGGGGAGATCATCTTCGATCCCAACGTCTTCGCGGTGGGGACGGGCATCGCGGAACACGACGAGTACGGGGTCGCCTTCATCGAGGCCGTCCGCCGGATCAAGCGCGAACTCCCCGGCGCGATGACGAGCGGCGGGATCAGCAACATCTCCTTCTCCTACCGGGGAAACGACGCGGTGCGGGAGGCGATGCACACGGCCTTCCTCTACCACGCGATCGCGGCCGGACTCGACATGGGGATCGTGAACGCGGGGCGGCTCCCGCTCTACGACGACATCGACCCGGAACTGCTCGAAGCGGTGGAGGATGTCCTGCTCGCCCGCCGGCCCGACGCCACGGAGCGGCTCACGGACCTCGCCGGCCGGATCCGGGACGAGGGGATCGAGACGCGGGTGGACGATGCCTGGCGCTCGGAGGGGGTGGAAGCGCGGCTCGAGCACGCGCTCGTGGAAGGGATCGTCGAGCACATCGAGGAGGACGCCGAGGAGGCCCGCCTCATGTACGGCAAGGCGCTTCAGGTCATCGAGGGGCCGCTCATGGCGGGGATGAACCGCGTCGGCGACCTGTTCGGGAGCGGGCGCATGTTCCTGCCGCAGGTCGTGAAGTCGGCGCGCGTGATGAAGCGGGCCGTCGCCTTCCTCGTCCCCCACCTCGAAGCGGAGAAGGCGGGCAAGGCGGGCAAGGCGGGCAGGGCGGCGGGGAAGGGAACCATCCTCCTCGCGACCGTGAAGGGAGACGTGCACGACATCGGGAAGAACATCGTCGGCGTCGTGCTGCAGTGTAACGGCTACGACACGGTGGATCTCGGCGTCATGGTCCCCCCGGACCGCATCCTTGCGGAGGCCCGGGCCCACGGCGCGGACGCGATCGGGCTCAGCGGCCTCATCACGCCGTCATTGGACGAGATGGTGCGGGTGGCGAGCGAGATGGAACGGCAGGAGTTCGAGGTGCCTCTCCTCATCGGAGGCGCGACGACATCGCGGAAGCACACGGCGGTCATGATCGAGGAACGGTACTCGGGGGCGACCGTGCACGTGCTCGACGCCTCGCGGGCGGTCGGGGTCGTGGGGAAGCTCCTGGGCGACGACGGCGGGGCGGACTTCGTGGAGCGGACGCGCGCCGAGTACCGGCGCGTGCGCGAGGAGTACCGGGGAGGTAGGCGCCCGCTCGCCACGCTGGAGCGGGCCCGCGCGAACCGGCTCCCGCTCGATGCGGCCGTGGCGGCGCCGTCGCCGCGGGAACCCGGCGTGCATGTTTTCGACCCGTTCCCGCTGGAGGAACTGGTCGGCTACATCGACTGGACGCCCTTCTTCCGGACCTGGGAGATGAAGGGGCGCTTCCCGCGGTTGCTCGACCATCCGGAGCGGGGGCCGGCGGCCCGGTCGCTGTACGACGATGCCCGCCGGCTGCTCGACGAGATCGTCCGGGACGAATCTCTGACGGCGCGCGCGATCGCGGGGCTGTATCCGGCGAACGCGCGCGGGGACGACATCGTCCTCTTCGCGCCGGGGGAAGGGGAGACGGGGGATGGGGCGCCGGGGGACGGACGTCGCGAGTTGCTGCGGGTGCCGCACCTCCGCCAGCAGATGGACCGCTCCTCGGGCGCGAACGTCAGCCTGGCCGACTTCGTCCTGCCGGAGACGACCGGCGCCACCGACTGGAGCGGCGCCTTCGCCGTGACCGCCGGCATCGGCCTGGACGCGCTCTGCGCCCGCTTCGAGGCCGCCATCGACGATTACCGCAGCCTGCTCGCGAAGTCGCTCGCCGACCGGCTGGCCGAGGCCCTGGCCGAGCGCCTGCACGAGATCGTGCGCACGGACCTCTGGGGCTATGCGCCGGACGAGGCGCTCGACAACGAGGCGCGGATTGCCGAGCGCTACGTCGGGATCCGTCCCGCTCCAGGCTATCCGGCGTGTCCCGACCACTCGCAGAAGGTGCTCCTCTTCGACCTGCTCGGGGTGGAGCGCCGTCTCGGGATCACCCTCACGGAGAACTACGCCATGCACCCCGCCGCGTCGGTGTCCGGCTGGTACTTCGCGCGGCCGGAGGCCCGCTACTTCGGTCTGGGACGGATCGGGCGCGACCAGGTGGAGGACTACGCCGCGCGCAGCGGGGTCTCCCTCGCCGAGGCGGAGCGCCGTCTCTCGCCCAACCTCGGGTACGACCGGGATCCGGCCCTGGAGGCGACGGGATGAGCGATCGACTGCGGGAGTGGATCGAGGGAGACGGGATTCACCTCATCGACGGCGCGATGGGGACGGTGCTGTACGAGAGCGGCGTGTTCGTGAACCAGTGCTACGACGAACTGAACCTCACGGAACCCGACCGGGTGCTGGGCGTCCACGCCGACTACGTGCGGGCGGGGGCGCAACTCATCGAGACCAACACCTTCGGCGCGAACCCCGTCAAGCTCGAGCCGTTCGGCCTCGAACCGTCCGTCCTCGAGATCAACGTGGCGGCGGCGCGCCTGGCCCGGCAGGCGGCCGGGGAGCGCGCGGCGGTGCTGGGCGCGATGGGGCCGCTCGGCATCCGCATCGAACCCTGGGGCCCCACGTCGGTGGACGAGGCGGCGGAACTCTTCGGGCGCCAGGTCGCCGGGCTCGCGGAAGGCGGCGTCGACGGTTTCATGCTGGAGACGTTCTCCGACCTGGACGAACTGCTGCAGGCCGTGCGGGCGGTGCGGGAGGTCGCGGGAGATGCGCCGATCTTCGCGCAGATGACGTTCGGAGACGCGGGCCACACGGAGTACGGCGCCACGATCGAGGCCGCGGCGGCGGCGCTCGAGGACGCCGGGGCGGATGTGATTGGCCTCAACTGCTCGGTCGGCCCCTCCTCCATGCTGTTCGGCGTCGAGCGCATGGTGGCGGCCACGTCGCGGCCCGTGTCCGCGATGCCCAACGCGGGGCTGCCGCGCGATATCGGGGACCGGAAGATCTATCTCGCGAGCCCGGAGTACATGGCCCGCTACGCGCGGCGCATGGCGGCGGCGGGCGCCCGCTTCGTGGGAGGGTGCTGCGGGACGTCGCCCGAACACACCCGCCTCACGGCGACGCTGCTCGGGACCAACGGCCCCGGGCCGGTCCGCGTGTCCGTCTCCGCGCCGGGCGAGGCCGATGGCCGGGCGGCGACCGAGCCGCCTCCGCTCGCCGGCCGCTCCGCGCTCGGGCGCCGCCTGGCGCGCGGCGAGTTCGTCGGGGCCGTGGAGTTGACGCCGCCGCACGGGTGGGACCCGGGCGAGCTGCTGGCCGGAGCCGGCCGGCTCCGCGACGCCGGCGTGCACACCGTCCACATCGTCGACGGCCCCGCGCACCGGAGCCGCATCGCCGCGCTCCCCGCCGCGATCGTCATCGAGCGCGAACTCGGCATGGAGACCGTCCCGCACTACAGCTGCCGCGACCGCAACATGCTCGGCATGCTGAGCGACCTCCTCGGCGCCGCCGCGGCCGGTCTGCGCAACGTTTTCCTCCGCACCGGCGATCCCCCGCGCGGCGGCCCCTACGACACGGGCGGCGTGTACGACATCGACAGCATCGGTCTCACGAACGTCGTCCGGCAGCTCAACCTCGGCCTCGACCCGGGGGGAAGCTCGATCGGCGCCCCGACCTCGTTCGTGAAGGGCGTCGCCGTGAATCCCGGCGCCGTCGACCCCGAGGAGGAGATCCGGCGTTTCGCCTGGAAGGCCGAGGCGGGCGCGGATTTCGCCGTCACGCAACCCATCTTCGATCCGGAGAAGTTCCTCGCCTTCGCGCGCCGGATCGAAGAGTTCGGCGTCCCGCTCCTCGTGGGCCTGTGGCCGCCTCTATCCCTGGAGAACGCGGAGTTCCTGGCGCACGAGGTGCCGGGCGTCGATGTGCCGCTAGAGGTGGTGGAGCGAATGGCGGCGGCGCAGGCGCAGGGCGCCGAGGCGGCCGCGCGCGAGGGCGTCGCCATGGCCCGCGACGTCCTGGA